>NZ_JBYSXL010000079.1:0-19769 GCF_058782155.1 Methylobacterium sp. FW306-05-D | reverse complement strand
GGTTGAACACGGGGGCGGAGGAACCGGGGGGAGGCGGGGGAGGCGGAGGCTGCTGATCTACCAGTGCGCGGCGGCTGCGGCAAACGGGCTGTGGCCTGCGGGGAGCAACCGGCATCCACCTTGCGTTGCTCGGAACCGCCTTGTCTTCGCCCGGATCGTCACCTCCGATGCGGTGATCGACACCGATAGCGAACCGTCCATCGTCTTCATCGAGCGCGGGGATCCGTCATGCGTACGAGCACCACCAGCATCCGCCGCGCCCGTCCGGTCGACGCCGACCGCCTGGCGGATTTGTTCGACGAGACCTGGCGCGAGGCCTATCGGGGGATCATCCCCGGGGTCGCCCTCGAGCGCATGATCTCGCAGCGCAGCTCGCAATGGTGGCTCGGTGCAACCCAGCGCAGCCGCCCCCTCGTGGTGGTCGAGCAGGAAGGCAGCCTCGTCGGCTACGCGATCTACGGACCCGCGCGGGGCCGCCTCCTCCAGGCACCCGGCGAGATCGACGAACTCTACATCCGTCCCGCCTATCAGGGGCTCGGCCTCGGCCGGCGCCTGTTCCGGGCCGTCTCCAACGACCTCGCCGACCATGGCCTCGTCCGCGTCGGGGTCTGGGCGCTGGAGGGCAACGACCGGGCCCGGACCTTCTATGCCGGGCTCGGCGGCGCCGAAATCGGCCATGCCGTCGACCGGATCGCCGGAACGGTTCTGCCCAAGGTCGGTTTCCGCTTCACCTGACGGCGCCGAAGCCGGGACCGCCCCAGGCGGTCCGGTCCGGCGGACCAGGCCTCGCGGCAAAGGGACGGGACCACGGATGAGCGTGACGGCAGCGGATTGGGACAGGCGGGTCACGGATCTCAGCGCCAAGCTGCCGGACCGCATCCGCCGGGCGGTGGACTGGCTGCGCGAGCCCTCCCGGTTCTGGGTCCGCCTCCTGGCGTCGATCCTCTTCATCCTGGGCGGCATCTTCTCGATCCTGCCCATCCTCGGCCTGTGGATGCTGCCGGTCGGCCTCGCGCTCCTGAGCCAGGACGTGCCCGCCCTCAAGGTGCCCCTGGAGCACGCGGCACGCTGGATCGAGCGGACCTTTCAGCGCCTCGCCGCGGCCTGGCGCCGGCGTTTCGGGCCCTCGGATCGTCCCTAAGGCGGCGCCCGACAATTTCGCACAAACGTCGCCCCCTGCCGCAAGGTACGATTTCCTTCGCGGCGGAAGGGCCTTAAGAAACCCGGCAACGGGGCCAGAATGCCCCTGCTTGCGGGAGCACAGACATGATCATCGATGCGGTCTCGATCGGCAAGAATCCGCCGGACGACGTGAACGTCATCATCGAGGTGCCGATCGGTGGCGACCCGATCAAGTACGAGATGGACAAGGAGGCCGGCGCCCTGGTGGTCGACCGGTTCCTGTATACGGCGATGCACTACCCGGGCAATTACGGCTTCATCCCGCACACCCTGTCGGGCGACGGCGATCCCTGCGACGTGCTGGTGGCCAACACCCGCGCCATCGCCCCGGGCGCGATCATCAGCGCCCGTCCGATCGGCGTGCTGGTGATGGAGGACAATTCCGGCGAGGACGAGAAGATCATCGCCGTGCCGTCGCGCCACCTGACCATGCGCTACGACCGGATCGAGAACTACACCGACCTGCCCGACATCACGATCCACCAGATCCAGCACTTCTTCGAGCACTACAAGGATCTGGAGCCCGGCAAGTGGGTCAAGATCAAGCGCTGGGGCGGTAAGGAGGAGGCGCACCGCCTCATCCTCGAGGGCATCGAGCGCGAGAAGGCCAACAAGGCCGCCAAGGGCAAGTAACCGCCCGGAATCCGGACTCCGAACGGCGGCGGTCCTGCCATCGGGAAGGGCCGCCGTCTCGCGTTTCAGAGAGCCTCGCCGCGCATCAGGCGGGGCTGCGGGCCGCGCGCCGCCGCCGCCTCGCCGATGAACAGGCGCTTCAGGCCCGGCAGCCGGTCGACGAGACCGAGGCCGAGGTCGCGCGCCAGGCGCAGCGGCGTCGCGTCGTTCGAGAACAGGCGGTTGAGCCCGTCCGTGACCGCGCCCATCGCCACGGTGTCGAAGCGGCGCGCGCGCTCGTAGTGCCTCAGCACATCCGGGCTCCCGGGGTCGAGGCCGAGCCGAAGGGCGTCGGTCACCGCCTCCGCCAGCACGGCCGCCCCGGCGAGACCGAGATTGAGCCCCTGACCGGCGATGGGATGGATGACGTGCGCGGCATCGCCCAGGAGCGCGAGGCGCTCGCCGCGGAAGCTCCGGGCCATGCCGAAGGCGAGGGGATGGGCGCTCGGGCCCCGCTCCAGGGACAGGCGGCCGAGCGTCAGCCCGAAGCGGCGCTCGATCTCGGCCAGTGTGTCCTCCGGGCCGCCGCCGGTCAGGGCCGGCACGTCCGCCGCCCGCTCCGTCCAGACGATGGAGGAGCGATGGCCGAGGGCGCCGCCGTCCACCAGGGGCAGGATGGCGAAGGGGCCGCTCGGCAGGAAGTGTTCGTAGGCCCGGCCCGCATGGTCGCGGGCGTGCCCGATCGTGGCGACGAGCCCCATCTGCGGATAGGACCAGCCGACCCAGCCGATCTTGGCCGCCTCCCGCAGGCGCGAACGCGCCCCGTCGGCCGCCACCAGGAGGGCGGCCTGCAGCACCCGGCCGTCACCGAGGGCGAGGCGGATGGTGCCGCCGGCCGGAGCAGCCTCGACGATGCCGACGGGCTCGAACACCACCCCGGCCGCCTCGGCCGCCGCCAGCAGGGCGGCCACCAGCGGCTCGGCCTCCACCATGTGGGCGAAGGGTGTGCCGGCTTCCGCCTCCTGCGCGAAGGTGAGGAAGACCGGCCGCACGGGGTCGGCGAGCCGGCTGTCGCTCACCACCATGTCGTGGATCGGCTGGGCCGCCCGGCTCGCCGCGTCCCAGACGCCGAGGCGCTCGAACATGCGCCGCCCGCCGGCCGCCACCGCGTAGGCCCGCCCGGCATGGCGCGCCGCGCCGGCGCCGAGGCCGGGATCGCACAGGGTGACGGTGAGCGCAGGCCCGTTCGCCTGCGCGAGCGCCAGGGCGAGGGTCAGGCCGGGAATGCCGGCGCCGGCGATGACCACGCTGCGCGACGTGCCGGGCTTCCTCGTTGCGTCCATGCCGATCCCCGCCCTCCGCGCTGCCGGAAAGGGAGTGCCATTCCCCGGCGCCGGGGGCAACGCGCGACGCCGGGCATCGAGCCCGCCGCATCGTCGCTGGCCGCGATCACGGTGGAGGCCGGACGCCCGGGCCATCGCGATCCTTGCCATACCGATCCTTGCCGGCACGATGGTTCACATGTGAAGGATCGCCCCGGGCGCTGCGGCGACCACGCGGCCCGGGGATCGCCGGGCGACCAGGGAAGCGGCATGACCGGCATCGTCACCGAACTCCTCGACATCCTCGACCTGAAGAGCCTGGAGCCGGATCTCTTCCGGGGCGAGAGCCTGCAGACCGGCTGGTTTCGGGTCTTCGGCGGGCAGGTGGTGGCGCAGGCCCTGGTCGCGGCCGCCCGCACGGTGCCGGGCACCCGGCCGCCCCATTCCCTGCACGCCTACTTCCTGCTCGGCGGAGATCCCGCGGCGCCGATCGACTACGCGGTGGAGCGCATCCGCGACGGGCGCAGCTTCACCACCCGCCGCGTCGTCGCGCATCAGCATGGCCGGGCGATCTTCGCGATGTCGGTCTCCTTCCACGACGCGGAGGAGGGGGCCGCGCACCAGGCGGTCATGCCCGACGTGGCGCCGCCGGAGGACGTGCCGGAGGCGCCCGCCGCCACCGCCGATGCCGCCCGCCACGGTCTCGCGATCCCCGCCCCGATCCTCTCGTATTTCGGGCGCCGCCGCCCGATCGAGCTGCGGCCCGTCGAGATCGAGCGCTACCTGCGCCGGGCCCCGCGCGAGCCGCGCTTCCACGTCTGGATGCGGGCCGTCGACCGCCTGCCCGACGATCCCGCGATCCACCGCGCCGTCCTGGCCTACGCCTCCGACATGACGCTCCTCGACGCGACCCTGATCCCGCACGGCCAGACCGTGTTCGACCCCGAGATCCAGTCGGCGAGCCTCGATCACGCCCTGTGGTTCCACCGGCCCTTCCGGGCCGACGACTGGCTACTCTACGCCCAGGACAGTCCGAGTGCCGGAGGCGCGCGCGGCTTCGCCCGTGGCCAGATCTTCACCCGCGACGGCACCCTGGTCGCCTCGGTGGCGCAGGAAGGCATGATCCGGCCGCGCCGGAACGAGACCTGACGGGCGCCGGAACCCGGACGACGCCCGCCACGCATCCAATTTGCCTGTCTGATCGGCGATCTGCCTAATTAGCGCGCAAACTTGGCCGGAAAAACGCCGCGTCTTGAATCAGCGCCCGGCCACTTCTTGGGCAGAACCGCGACCGGCGAAAAAGTTCCTCTGGCATAGTCCTTGAATATGGGGGGCGAACGCACGGGCCGGTCACGGTCCGTGCGGACCGGCCGGTCCGATCCTGTCGCGACGCTTGCGTGCGCCGGCCGGTGGCCTCCACGCGCGCAAGTCTCTCGTCTGCCTGTTTCTCGTCTGTCGAACTCAACTCGTACCGAAGGGGGCGTCGCCCATGAAAATCGTGATGGCCATCATCAAGCCGTTCAAGCTGGAGGAGGTGCGCGACGCTCTGACCGGCATCGGCGTTCACGGCCTCACCGTCACCGAGGTGAAGGGCTACGGCCGCCAGAAGGGCCACACCGAGATCTACCGCGGCGCCGAGTATGCCGTGAGCTTCCTGCCCAAGCTCAAGATCGAGGTGGCGGTGGCCTCCGACCTCACCGCCAGCGTCATCGACGCGATCGCGGCGGCCGCCCGCACGGGCCAGATCGGCGACGGCAAGATCTTCGTCGTGCCTCTCGAGAAGGCCGTCCGCATCCGCACCGGCGAGACCGACGTCGACGCCCTCTGAGGCGACCCCCGACCGGACGCCCCCGTCCGGCCAGACCTGACATTTCCTCTTCACAACAGCATCGCACCGCGATCGGGAGTCTCGTTTCCATGAAGCTTCGCAATGCCCTGGCGCTCGGGCTGGGGGGCGCCGCGCTGGCGCTCCTGTTCATCGAGCCATCCCTCGCGCAGACGCCCACGGCGGAGGCCGTGCCGGCCGCCGCGAGCGCCGCGCCCGTCCCGAACAAGGGCGACACCGCCTGGATGCTCATCTCCAGCGCCCTGGTGCTGCTGATGGTGGTGCCCGGCCTCGCCCTGTTCTACGGCGGCCTCGTGCGCACCAAGAACATGCTCTCGGTGCTGACGCAGGTCTTCGCCATCGCCTGCATCTCCTGCCTCCTGTTCGTGATCTTCGGCTACAGCCTCGCCTTCACCAACGGCGGCGGCCTCAACGACTTCGTCGGCGGCCTGTCCAAGGCCTTCCTCAAGGGCATCGACGCGAACTCCACCGTCGCCACCTTCTCGAACGGCGTCGTGATCCCCGAATACGTCTACATCTGCTTCCAGATGACGTTCGCGATGATCACTCCGGCCCTCATCGTCGGCGCCTTCGCCGAGCGGATGAAGTTCTCGGCGCTGGTCGTGTTCATGATCCTCTGGACCACGCTGATCTACTTCCCGATGGCGCACATGGTCTGGTACTGGGGCGGCCCGGATGCCGTCGGCAACGCCGCCAAGGCGCTGGCCGCCGCCACCGACGACGCCTCGAAGGCGACCGCCCAGGCGGCCCTCGACGCCGTGAACGCCGATGCCGGCCTGCTCTTCAAGTGGGGCGCCCTCGACTTCGCCGGCGGCACCGTGGTGCACATCAACGCCGGCATCGCGGGCTTCGTCGGCTGCCTCATGCTCGGCAAGCGCATCGGCTACGGCCGTGACCTGCTCGCCCCGCACTCCCTGACCATGACCGCCATCGGCGCCTCGCTCCTCTGGGTGGGCTGGTTCGGCTTCAACGCCGGCTCGAACCTCGAGTCCAACGGCACCGCCGCCATGGCCATGCTGAACACCTTCGTGGCCACCGCCGCCGCAGCCCTCTCCTGGCTGTTCGTCGAGTGGATGCTGAAGGGCAAGCCGTCGCTCCTCGGCATGCTGTCGGGTGCCATCGCGGGTCTCGTGGCCGTCACCCCGGCCGCCGGTTTCGCCGGCCCGATGGGTTCGATCATCCTCGGCCTCGTCGCCGGCGCGGTCTGCTTCATCATGTGCTCCACGGTGAAGAACGCGCTCGGCTACGACGACTCCCTCGACGTCTTCGGCGTCCACTGCATCGGCGGCATCATCGGTGCCCTCGCCACCGGCATCCTGGTGAACACCGACTTCGGCGGCGTCGGCCTGCCGGACTACACCTCGAAGCCGGGCGAGCTCGCGGTCGGCGCCTACGAGACCTCCGCCGCCCTCCTGAGCCAGCTCAAGGCCGTCGGCTTCACCATCGTCTGGTCGGGCGTCGGCTCCGCGATCCTGTACAAGCTCGTCGATCTCACCATCGGCCTGCGCGTCACCCAGGACGAGGAGCGCGAGGGCCTCGATATCGCCGATCACGGCGAGCGCGCCTACAACTACTGAGACGACCGATCCGCGAGGGCGCCCGGACCATCGGGTGCCCTCGGTCTCGGCACGGAAGGCCCCGGTCCTCGCGACGGGGGCCTTTCGCGTTCCGGGCCCGTCGGTCCGCTGCAGGAGCGGGCCACCACCACGGCTGTGGCCGCGAGGCAACAGCGCCGTGGTAACGCCGGCGTGAACCCGGAACTGCCCAGAAAAGCTGCATTTGCTCGAAAGTTGATTTTGCCAAGAACAGACGCTTTCCCCATCGTCCCGACAGAAGACAAAACGGGGGTCTATGGCAATGATGGGCAAGTCGGGAGCCGGCGCGGCGGCAGCGGTTCTACTGTTGAGCCTCGGTTCGCTTCAGGCCGATGCGGCCGACCTCGCGGTGCCGAAGACCATGCCGGTCGAGGCCAAGGCGCCCGATCCGCTGATCAGCTTCGCGTTCGGCGCGCGCTACCAGACCGACTATAATTTCCGCGGCATCTCGCAGTCGAACCTGCAGGGAAGCTATCAGACCTTCTTCGAAGCGCAGTATTTCGACAACCTGGCCTATACCGGCTTCGCCACCTACCAGACCCGCCTGCCGACCCGGGGCGACATGGAGTTCGACCTGGTGGCGGGCATCCGCCCGACCTTCGGCAAGTTCGCCTTCGACCTCGGCATCCTCTATTATTTCTACCCGCGCGAGCAGCGGATCTTCATCCCCGGCTCGGCGCCCGTTGGCCCGTTCCCGGCGACGCCCTTCACCACCGCGAACACCGACTATTACGAGGCCGCCGGCAAGGTTCTCTACACCGCCACCGACGAACTCACCCTCGGGGCGAACGTGTTCCACTCGCCGAACTTCCTCGGCACGCACGCGATCAGCACCTACGTCTCGGGCACCGCGGCCTACCTGCTGCCGGCGACCCTGTTCCCGTTCCTGCCCTCGCCCTACGCGGGCGGCTTCTCGCTCTCCAGCGAGGTCGGCTACTTCTTCCTCGGCGCCGCCAAGTCCTCGGCCACCGGCATCAACCCGGTGACCGGGCGCTTCAATTCGTTCGACCTGCCGAGCTACCTCTACGGCAATGTCGGCCTGTCCTACACCTACAAGAACGTCATCCTCGACGTGCGCTACCACAACACCGACCTCAACAAGGTCCAGTGCGCGGCCGTCACCGGCGACTTCCGCCAGCTCGGCAATGGCGGCGTCTCGAAGTGGTGCGGCGATGCCGTGGTCGGCTCGATCACCTTCCAGGCCTCCACCGCCGCCCCCGGGATCTTCGCCGAACCCGGCGGTCTCTCGAACCTGTTCCGCTGATCCCCTTCATCGGGGGCTCCGGGGCGACCCCGGGGCCCTCCGGCCGACACCCGGCCCGCGCGACGACGGGTGGGGGCGGGGTGTCGCTCTGGCCTTCCGTAGGTTTGGCGCTGCGCCGGCTTGGAAGGAAAGTCTCAACCTTAGCCGCCCGTTAACTTCGCCGACGCTACCGTCACCGGACAGTTCCCCATCGTGTCTGGTACCGCATGCGCTCGCTTCGCCGTTCCGCATCGCCCTACGATACTTTCGTTGACAGCTTTCGCCCCTTCCTGGCCAAGCGGATGACGGAGTTGGGCGGTCTCGTGCTGTTTGCCGGTGCCACCGCGCTGACGGTCGCCCTGGCGACGTGGTCGATCGACGATCCGAGCCTGAACCACGCCACCGACCATCCGGCCCACAACGTCCTTGGCACCGGCGGCGCCGTCGTGTCCGACCTGGCGATGCAGCTCCTCGGCCTCGGCTCCCTGGCCTTCGTGCTGCCCCCGGCGCTCTGGGGCATCCAGCTGATGCGCTCGCGGATGCTGCCCCGCGGCGGCCTGCGCCTCACCCTCTGGATCATCGGCTTCTTCGCCGCGAGCGCGGTGGCGAGCGCCTTGCCCTCCACGGCGCGCTGGCCGCTGCCCACCGGCCTAGGCGGCGTCGCCGGCGACGCGCTGATGCATGCCGCCCGCACGATGCTCGGCATCGTCGCGACGCCGCTCCTCGCCTTCGCGGGCTTTCTCTTCGCCGGCGTCGCTATCCTGTGCCTCACCGGGGCGTGCCGGGTCGGCGAGGTCGATGAGGAGGATCTCGACGCCTACGATGCTCCGCCGGCCCCGGCACGCCAGCCGGCACGCGGCCGTCCGGATGCCAGCCAGGACGGTCGCTACGAGGACGACGAGCCGAGCCTCGGCATCGTTTCCCTCGGGGCGATGGCCCAGGCCGTGATGGGCGGACGCGCGGCCCTGGCGACGCGCATCGCCGATTGGCGCGCCGAGCGCGCGGCGGCCGCCACCGCGCTCGCCTATGCGGGGGCCTCGCCGGCCCTGGCCGCGCAGCGCGCCTTCGCGGCGCCCGAGGATGCCCCCTGGGCGACCCACGCCCCCGACGCCCGGACGGCGCCGTCCGATGGCCGGCGCGAGCCGGTCTTCGACGCGCCGCCCCAGGCTTCGGCCGCCGCACGGCGCCCGCTGCCGCCCGTGCATCACGAGGACGAGGAGGCCGACGAGGCGGACGATGTCGAGGCGCCGCCCGCCGAGGCCGCGGCGCCGGCGCGTTCCCGCGTGGCGCCTGCCGCTCCGCCGCCGGTCCCGGCCGCCGCCCGCCGGGCGGCACCGCCCCAGCCTCAGAATGCCGAGAACTACCGGCACCCCGCCCTGGAGCTTCTCGCCGACGCGCCGCGCCTGCCCGCCTCGAGCCAGATCTCGTCCGAGGCCCTGGAGCAGAACGCCACCCTGCTCGAGGCCACCCTCAGCGATTTCGGCGTGCGCGGCGACATCCTGGCGGTGCGCCCCGGCCCGGTGGTCACCCTCTACGAACTGGAGCCGGCGCCCGGCACCAAGTCGAGCCGCGTGATCTCGCTCGCCGACGACATCGCCCGCTCGATGTCGGCGGTCTCCGCCCGCGTCGCCGTGGTGCCGGGCCGCAACGCCATCGGCATCGAACTGCCGAATGCAAGGCGAGAGACCGTGTACCTGCGCGAGTTGCTGGCCTCGGCCGATTTCGCGGAGACGAAGCAGAGCCTCGCCCTGTGTCTGGGCAAGAACATCGGCGGCGAGCCGATCATCGCGGACCTGGCCAAGATGCCTCACCTGCTGGTGGCCGGCACCACGGGCTCGGGCAAGTCGGTGGCCATCAACACGATGATCCTGTCGCTCCTCTACCGGATGAAGCCGGAGGAGTGCCGCCTGATCATGGTCGATCCGAAGATGCTGGAACTCTCCGTCTACGACGGCATCCCGCACCTGCTCTCCCCCGTCGTCACCGACCCGAAGAAGGCGGTCATCGCCCTCAAATGGGCCGTGCGCGAGATGGAGGAGCGCTACAAGAAGATGTCGAAGGTCGGTGTGCGCAACATCGACGGCTTCAATGCCCGCCTCGCCGAGGCGCGCGGGCGCGGCGAGATCCTGACCCGGACCGTGCAGACGGGCTTCGACCGCGAGACCGGCGAGGCCGTCTACGAGACGGAGGAGATGGATCTCTCGGCGCTGCCCTACATCGTGATCGTGGTCGACGAGATGGCCGACCTGATGATGGTGGCGGGCAAGGACATCGAGGGGGCGATCCAGCGCCTGGCGCAGATGGCGCGCGCGGCGGGCATCCACCTGATCATGGCGACCCAGCGTCCCTCGGTGGACGTGATCACGGGCACGATCAAGGCCAACTTCCCGACCCGGATCTCCTTCCAGGTGACGAGCAAGATCGACAGCCGCACGATCCTGGGCGAGATGGGCGCCGAGCAGCTGCTGGGCCAGGGCGACATGCTGTTCATGGCCGGGGGCGGGCGCACCACCCGCGTGCACGGGCCGTTCTGCTCGGATTCGGAGGTCGAGAGCGTGGTCGCCCACCTCAAGCGCCAGGGCCGGCCCTCCTATCTCGAGGCCGTCACGGCGGAGGAGGACGCCGCCTCGGGGGGCAAGGGCGGCGCCGACGAGATCGAGGTGGCCGGCGCGGTCTTCGACCAGGGCAGCTTCGGCGAGGCCGGCGGTGACCTCTACGACCAGGCGGTGCAGGTGGTGCTGCGGGACAAGAAGGCCTCGACGAGCTACATCCAACGCCGCCTGCAGATCGGCTACAATCGTGCTGCCTCCCTCATGGAGCGGATGGAGATCGAGGGCATCGTCGGCCCGGCCAACCACGCCGGCAAGCGCGAGATCCTGATCGAGGCGGATTCGCACCACGGTTGAGGCGCCCGGCAGCGCCCGGCCTACGCCACGGTTCCGAACCGATAGGTCGTGGTCGCCCGGAACGGCGCGTCCGGCCGCAGGACGGAACTGGGAAAGGCCGGGTGGTTCGGTGCGTCCGGGAAGCCCTGCGCCTCGAAGCAGACCGCGTCGCCCGCCCGGTAGAGCCCGCCGCCGGAGCCCGTCACCGTCCCGTCGAGCATGTTGGCGGTGTAGAGCTGCAGCCCCGGCTGGGTCGTCGCCACGGTGAGGCAGCGCCCGCTCCCCGGATCGACCGCCTGCGCCACGACGCGCAGGGTCCCGTCGCCCCCGAGCACGTAGGTGTGGTCGTAGCCGTGGGCGAGCGCGAGCTGCGGATGCGCCGCCCGGATGCGCGCCCCCAGCGCCGTCGGCGTGCGGAAGTCGAAGGGGGTGCCGGCCACGGGCAGCACCGCGCCCATGGGGATCTGCTCGGCATCCGTCTCCAGCACCGCCTCCGCCGCGACGGTGACGACGTGGCCGAGGGCCGAGCCCGCGCCCTCGCCGGCGAGGTTGAAGTAGCTGTGATTGGTCAGGTTGAGGATCGTCGGCCGGTCGGTGACGGCGGCATACGCGATGGCGAGGGTGCCGTCCGCCTCCAGCCGGTAGGTCACGGTGACATCGAGGTTGCCCGGAAAACCCTGCTCGCCGTCGGGGGAGCGGTAGGCCAGGGTCAGGCTTGCCGCATCGGCGGCCTCGACCCGCCAGATCCGGCGGTCGAATCCCTCCGGTCCGCCATGCATGGTGTTGCGGCCCTCGTTCCGTGGCAGCCGGTACACCTGCCCGTCGAGGCTGAAGCGGCCGCCGGCGATCCGGTTGGCGTAGCGCCCGATCAGCGCCCCGAAATGCGCGTCGCTGGCGGCGTAGCCGGCCAGATCGGCGGCCCCCAGGACGACGTTGGCGACGCGGCCCGTCCGGTCCGGCACCTCGATCCGGCTGACGATGCCGCCGTAATCGAGGATCTGCACCCGCAGGTCGCCCCGCGCGAGGGTGTGGCGGGTCACCGCCGCGCCGTCCGCGGTGGTTCCGAAAGGCTCTGTCCGCATCGAGGTCCGCATCCCGCTCCGGCCGGCTCAACGCGCGGCGGGCGGATCGGTCCCGTCAGGCCGGCACGGCCGCGTCCTCGGCATCCCCGGAAAGCTGCATCCGGTGGAGCCGGGCATAGGCGTCGCCCGCCGCCACCAGGGCCTCGTGCCGGCCGGTCTCGACGATGCGCCCGCTCTCCATCACGACGATGCAGTCGGCGTCGCGCACGGTGGAGAGGCGATGGGCGATGACCAGGGTGGTGCGGCCCCGCATCAACCGCAGGAGCGCGTCCTGGACGAGGCGCTCGGACTCGGAATCGAGGGCACTGGTCGCCTCGTCGAGGAGGAGGATCGGCGCGTCCTTGAGGAAGGCGCGGGCGAGGGAGATGCGCTGGCGCTCACCCCCCGAGAGGCGTCCGCCCGAAGGCCCGACGGGGAAGTCGTAGCCCTCCGGCAGGCGGCTGATGAAGCCGTGCGCCGCGGCCGCCCCGGCCGCCGCCTCGATCTCGGCCCGGGTCGCCCCCGGCCGGCCGAAGCCGATATTGGCCGCGATGGTGTCGTCGAACAGGACCACGTCCTGCGAGACCACCGCCACCGCCGCGCGCAGGGAGGCGAGGGAGACGGTGCGGAGATTCTGCCCGTCGATGAGCACCGCACCCTCGGTGACGTCGTAGAGGCGCGGCACGAGGTTGAGGAGGGAGGATTTGCCCGAGCCCGAGCGGCCGACCAGGGCCACCGTCGCCCCGGCCGGAACGGTGAGGTCGATGCCCTCCAGGGCCGGCGCGTCGGCCCGGTAGCGGAAGCGCACGCCGGTGAAACGGATCTCGCCGCCGGTCACCCGGAGCGGCCGGGCATCCGGCGCGTCGCGGATCTGCGGCGCCTCGTCCATCAGGGCGAAGTAGCGCTGCAGGGCCGCACCCGCCTCCTGCAGGATCGCGTTGAGGGTGCCGAGCGTCCGGATCGGCTGGGAGGCCAGCAGCAGCGCCGTGACGTAGCCGGTGAAGTCGCCGACCGTGCGGTCGCCGGAGGTCACGCGCTGGCCGACCAGGGCCAGAACCGCGGCGACCGCGAAGCCGCCGCCGATCTCGAGGAGCGGGTCGAGGCGGCCGCGGGCATTGGCGGCCTTCATCTTGAGCCGACGCACCTCGTCGAAGGCGCCCTGCGCCCGGCCCTTGAGGTAGCCCTCCAGGGCGTAGGTCTTGGCGATGCGCGCGCCCTGCAGGCTCTCGGTGATCAGGCTGGCGGTCAGGCCCATCCGTTCCTGGGTCGCGGTCGAGACCCGGCGCAGCTTCCGGCCGACCCGGCCGATGGGCCCGGCCACGAACGGCACCACCACGCCGGCCACCAGGGTCAGGAGCGGGTCCATCCAGACCAGGGCCGCCACCAGGGCGATCAGCATGGCGATGTCGCGCAGGAGCACGGTGGAGATGCGGGTCAGGGCCTCCTTGATGAAGGCGAAATCCGTGGTGAAGCGCTGCGTGAACGCCGCCGGGCTCTCGCGCCCGAGCTGGGCGAGGTCGGATTCGATGAGGTGCCCGTACAGGGCCGCCTGCATGTCGGCCTCGACGCGGGTGACGACCCGGTTGGTCAGGACGTTCTGGCCGAACAGCGCGAAGCCGCGGATCGACGTGATGGCGATGACGATCACCGGGCCGTAGGCGAGGGCGGCCATGTCCTTGCGGTCGAAGGCGTCGAAGGCGAGCTTGATCAGGGTCGGGTACAGGCCCGTCGCCGCGCCCACGACGGCGATGAGGACCAGCACCACCGCGAGCGTCGGCCGGTGCGGCCGCAGCCATTCCCGCCAGACCCGGCCGAGGAGGGGGAGGATGTCGCTCTTGGGAAGCGCCCGTCGCGCCATCTGATCCGCTCTTTCCGGTGTCCGTGCCCGCCCGAGGGCGCCCGGGCCGTGACTGCCCGGGGTGTTTGCGTCCGCATCCCGGCGAGATCAAGGGAAACACACGGGGACCCGGCCCGGCCCGCCACCGGACCCGAGGCCCAATCTCGGGCTTGGAAATGTGATAATGTTACAGTAGAGCCGACGGGTTCACCGAAAGGATCGCCCCCGATGCCGCTCCGGCTGCCGCGCCTGCCCGTCGCCCTCGTGCTTCTCCTCGGCCTCCTCGGGCCGGTCTCGGCGGCGGAGGCCAAGCTCCGCGCGGTGGCGAGCTTCTCGATCCTGGCCGACCTCGTCGCTCAAGTCGGCGGCGACCGGGTCGCGGTGACGTCCCTGGTCCAGCCGAACGCCGACGCCCACGGCTACGCGCCGGCGCCGAGCGATGCCCGCACCCTGGCCGACGCCCAGCTCGTGGTGGTCAACGGTCTCGGGCTGGAGGGCTGGATCGACCGCCTGATCAAGGCCTCGGGCACGAAGGCGCCGGTCGTCGTCGCCTCCGCCGGGGTCAAGCCGATCGAGGCGGAGGACGACGATCACAGCCATGGCGGGTCCGATGGCGGGTCCGGCCACGCGCACGGCCATCACGACGATCCCCATGCCTGGCAGAGCATCGCCAATGCGCGGATCTACGTCGCCAACATCCGGGACGCCCTGGTACGGATCGATCCGGACAACGCCGCGGCCTACGCCGACAACGCCAAGGCCTACCTCGCCACCCTCGACGCCCTCGACGCCGAGGTCCGGACGGGGATCGCCGCGATCCCGAAGGCCCAGCGCCGGATCATCACCACCCACGACGCCTTCGGCTACTTCACCGCCGCCTACGGCCTGACCTTCATCGCCCCCCAGGGGGTGTCGACGGACAGCGAGGCGAGCCCGCGCGACGTCGCCCGCATCATCCGGCAGATCCGCCAGGAGAAGATCCCGGCGGTATTCCTGGAGAACATCAGCGACCCGCGCCTGATGCAGCAGATCGCCCGCGAGAGCGGGGCCGCCATCGGCGGCAAGGTCTTCTCGGACGCCCTCTCGGGGCCCGACGGGCCGGCGCCGACCTACGTGGCGATGATGCGCAACAACCTCACGGCCTTCACGACGGCCCTGGGCAAGCGCTGAGGCCCGAGCCTCAACCCCCCGTCATGGGGGGAAAGAACGCGATCTCGGAAGCGCCCGCGATGGGCGCGTCGGGTTTGGCGTGGACCCGGTCGATCGCCGCGCGCACGATGCCGGTGGTCTCGAAGGCATAGGCGTATTCCTCGCCCCGGCCGCGCAGCCAGTCGACGAGGTCCGAGACCGTGACGATCCCGGCGGGAAGGTCGACGGTCTCCTCCGCCTTGCCGACCCGCTCGCGCACCCAGGCAAAATAGACGAGCTTCATCGCGATGGTGTTCCTCAACGCGGGTCGTCGATGACGTGCTTGATGCCGGCGCGCAGGTAGTCCCAGCCGGTGTAGAGCGTCAGCGCGGCGGCGATCCAGAGCAGGACGGTTCCGGCCCGGATCGTGCCCGGCAGAATCGTCTCCCCGGCGGGGCCGGCGACGAGGAAGCCGATGGCGATCAGCTGCACGGTGGTCTTCCACTTGGCGACCTTGCTCACCGGCACGCCGACTTTGAGCTCGGCGAGATACTCGCGCAGGCCCGAGACCAGGATCTCCCGGCACAGGATCACGATCGCGGCCCAGAGGGTCCAGCCCACGATGGTGTTGTCGGCCGCCAGCATGAGGAGGCAGGCGGCCACCAGCAGCTTGTCGGCGATGGGGTCGAGCATCCGT
The DNA here is from genome assembly GCF_058782155.1 of Methylobacterium sp. FW306-05-D. NCBI lineage: Bacteria > Pseudomonadati > Pseudomonadota > Alphaproteobacteria > Hyphomicrobiales > Methylobacteriaceae > Methylobacterium > Methylobacterium sp. FW306-05-D. Next base: position 4,361 of record NZ_JBYSXL010000079.1, on the reverse strand, counting down.
CCCAGGGCCGAGCTCTGGTCGTAGGTCCGCGCCACGTAGCCGTCGAGGTAGTCGGTGATCGCCGCCAGGATGTAGACCGCCAGGGCGCCGAAGCGCGCGCTCGGCTCGTTGGGCCAGTACAGGAGCGCGACGACCACGGGCACCGCCACGAGCCGCCCGTAGGTGAGGCAGTTCGCGAGCGTCCAGGCTGGCGACCGGCGGCGGGTGAGGACGGGATTCATCGCAGGCGTGAAACCATGTGCGGCGGTGGGGGTCAACCGCTCCGGCCCGCCGATATCCTCACGCATGGGTGTGGAAGAAGTCGTACACGGCCCGGGCCGTAGCGGCGTTGACCCCGGGGGTCTTCGCCAGATCCTCGAACGCCGCCCGCTGAATCGCCTTCACGGTGCCGAAATGATGCAGTAGGGCGCGCTTGCGGCTCGGCCCGATCCCGGCGATCTCGTCCAGGGGATTCTTCACCATCTCGCGCTTGCGCTTGGCCCGGTGGCTGCCGATGGCGAAGCGGTGCGCCTCGTCGCGCAGGCGCTGCACGAAGTAGAGGGTCGGGTCGCGCGGGGGCAGCTTGAAGGGCGGCCGGCCGGGCACGAAGAAGGTCTCTCGCCCCGCGTCGCGGTCCCGGCCCTTGGCGATGCCCACCAGGGCGACGTCGGTGACGCCGATCTCCTCCAGGGCGGTGCGGGCGGCGTCGAGCTGCCCCTTGCCGCCGTCGATCAGCACGAGGTCGGGCCAGGCCGGCAGGGTGTCGCTCTCGGGCGGCGCCGCGGCGACGGGCTCCTGGGCGCCACCCTCGCTCGCGGCGATGGCGGCCTCGCGCGCCGTGCGCGGGTTCTCCTTCACGAGGCGCTTGAAGCGGCGCTGCAGCACCTCCCGCATCATCCCGTAATCGTCGCCGGGCGTCAGCTCCTCCGACTTGATGTTGAAGGTGCGGTAATGCTGCTTGGCGAAGCCCGTCGGCCCGGCCACGATCATGCCGCCGACGGCGTTCGTGCCCATGATGTGCGAGTTGTCGTAGACCTCGATCCGGCGGGGCGCGCCGGAGAGCCCGAAGGACTGGCCGAGGGCGACCAGGAGCTTGCCCTGCGAGGCGGTGTCGGCGAGGCGCCGGCCGAGGGCCTCCTTGGCGTTGCGCTGGGCGTACTCGACGAGGTTCTTGCGCTCGCCGCGCTGGGGCTGGTGGATCTCGACCCGGTACTCGGTGCGGCTCGACAGGGCGGCGGCCAGCAGCTCAGCATCCTCGATGGCGTGCGAGACCAGGACGCTGCGCGGCGCCGGCTTGTCGTCGTAGAACTGGCCCATGAACGAGGCCAGTACCTCGTCCGGCGTCATGCTGCGGTCGGCCTTGGGGAAATAGGCGCGGTTGCCCCAGTTCTGGAAGTTGCGGAAGAAGAACACCTCGATGCAGAACTGGCCGGCCTGCTCGTCGAGGGCGAAGACGTCCGCCTCCTCGACGCCCTGGGTGTTGACGCCCTGCGTGCCCTGGATCGCCGACAGGGCCGCGATGCGGTCGCGGAACCGGGCCGCGCGCTCGAACTCCATCTTCTCCGAGGCGTCCTGCATCTCCTCGCGCATGCGGTCCTTCACCGCGTTCGACTTGCCCGCCAGGAAGCTCTTGGCGCTGTCGGCCAGCGCCCGGTAGTCGGCGAGGTCGATCTCGCCGGTGCAGGGGCCGGAGCAGCGCTTGATCTGATAGAGCAGGCAGGGCCGGGAGCGGTTCTCGTAGTAGCTGTCGGTGCAGGTGCGCAGCAGGAAGGCCCGCTGCAGGGCGTTCACCGTGCGGTTCACCGCCCAGACGCTGGCGAAGGGGCCGTAATAGCTGCCCTTCCGGCGCCGGGCACCGCGATGCTTGATGATCTGCGGCGCTTCCGAATCCGCCGTGACGAGGATGTAGGGGAACGACTTGTCGTCCCGCATCAGCACGTTGAAGCGCGGCTTCAGCTGCTTGATGAGGTTGGCCTCGAGCAGCAGCGCCTCGGTCTCGGTGGCGGTGGTGACGAACTCCATCGCCGCCGTCTGCGAGATCATGCGGGCGATGCGGTTGGAATGCGCCTGGCCCCGGGCATAGGAGCCGACGCGCGCCTTCAGGTTCTTGGCCTTGCCGACGTAGAGCACGTCGCCCTTGTCGTCGAACATCCGGTAGACGCCCGGCGAGGTCGGCAGGGTGGTCCAGAACCGCCGGATCACCTCGGTGCCGGCCTTGACCGCGCCCTCCTCGAAATCGAAGTCGATCTCGGGGGCGTCGTCGGCCTGGGCGTGGTCCTGCGCGTCGTCGGCGGCGTCTTCCTCGCCGAAGCCGTCCTGCAGGACGCCTTCCGGGTCGTCGAAGCCGTCAGGCGGCAGGTCCTGCGCGGAACGGTCTCTCGAGGCGTGGTCTTTCGCGGGCGCGCGGCTCATGCCGCTGACTTAAGCCTCGCGGAATGGAGAGGGAAGGGGCGCCGGTGGGGATCGGCGCCCAGGCCGGTTGGGATCGGCGCCTGGGAAGTGCGCTCGCGCTCAGTCGAACAGCGCGTCGATGTCGCCCTGGTCGACATGGCCGATATCGTCGGCGAGCCTCGGACCGTTGAGGAGCGAGCTCTCGTCGTCGATGTCCACTCTCGGGGGAGGCGCGCCCAGCAACTCGCTGAAGGTGTCGAGGCCGCCCCAGGCCTCGATCATCCGATCGAGGTGCTCCTCGATGAACTTCAGCACGCCGACGATCTTGTTGATGCGCTGGCCGGTCAGGTCCTGGAAGTTGCAGGCCTCGAAGGCGACCACGACGCGGTCGAGGATCGCGTCGATGTTCTCGCGTCCGGCCATGGTGGTGGTCATGGCGCGCAGCATGCTCGCGTTGGTCTCGATCTCCTCGATCGCGCCCAGGATCGTGCTGGTGGCGCGCTCGGTGGAGTCCACCACCGCGTCGAGCTCGCCGGCCACCCGGCGCATGCCGTTGCCGGTGTTCTCCGAGCGGTAGAGGGTCGCGATCTCCTGCTTGGTGCGGGTGATCGCCTCCTTCATCACATCGAGCTCGGAGCGCATGGCGAAGGCTTCGTTGAGCTCGCGCCGGCAGGCCTCGATCGTCTCGACGGTGCTCGTCTGCGTGACCTTCCGCAGATCCTGGATCGCCGCGAGGATCTCCTCGAGGCGCTTGCCGTTCAGGGTCACCGCCTCCGACGAGGCGGCGGCTTCGACGGCCACGGCGGGACCTGCGAGCCCGAGGCTGTCCTCGATACGGTAACGTTTGAGAGTCATCGGTCGCGATCAGCCGGAAAGAGTGAAGCCGGATGACGATGCCGCCAACTGATTGCGATTTCTTGAACGCCGCAACCGGTTCGCAACCTTTACCGGCCGTTCACGCTGAATCCGACGATCTGTTCGAAGCCGCGCTCGCGCTGAACGATTCACCATGTTCCTTCACCGGGTGCTCGCCCCGGTCCCCGATCCTCCGGGCATGTCGGACCCGCGGACGGGTCCGACCGGTCTTGGAGCGTGGACGAGCATGCGGTTCGATTGGTGCGTGGCCGTGGCCTGCCTGACGGTGGGCCTGGCGGGGCAGGGGGCACAGGCGCAGTCGCAGGGATCGGCCCGGCCCGGCGCCTATGGCGGGGGATTCATCGAGTACATGCTCGGCAGCGGCGCGGATGCGCGCCCGGCCTCTCCCGCTCCGGTCCGTTACGTCTCCCGCCTCGCCGACGAGCGGGTCACGACGCGCGATCCCGGCCCCTCTGGTGTGGCAGGGGCTTCGCGCCAGCTCCAGTCCGGTGACCGGGTGCCCGAGGAGCGCGTCGAACGTCGCGAACCGCTGCCGATCGCCGCGGCTTTCCTGCGGCCACCGGTCCGTGTCGCCGCTCTCCCGTCTGCCCAGGGTCTGGAGCCGGACGTCGAGCGCATCGCCCGTGCGCCCGACCCGCGCTACGCCCGGCAGGTCGTGTCCTTCGACGGCCCGCAGCGGCCGGGGACGATCGTGGTCGATACCCCCGGAAAGTTTCTCTATCTCGTGCAGCCCGGGCATCAGGCGATCCGCTACGGCATCGGCGTCGGTCGGCCGGGCTTCGCGTGGTCGGGCCTGAAGACGATCAGCCAGAAGCGGGAATGGCCGGACTGGACCCCGCCGCAGGAGATGATCCGCCGCCGCCCGGACCTGCCGCGCCACATGGCCGGCGGCCCCGGCAATCCGCTCGGGGCGCGGGCGCTCTATCTCGGCTCGTCGCTCTACCGCATCCACGGCACCAACGAGCCGCACACGATCGGCCAGAACGTCTCGTCCGGCTGCATCCGGATGATGAACGAGGACGTCATCGACCTCTACGAGCGCACGCCCGTGGGCACCCGGGTCGAGGTCCTGTGAGCGCGACCTGAAACGCGCGGAGCCGGGGCCCGTCCCCGGG
>NZ_JBYSXL010000078.1:0-20006 GCF_058782155.1 Methylobacterium sp. FW306-05-D | reverse complement strand
GGGGCCTCGATCGCTCCCCATTCGTCCAGGAGCGCCCGGATGCGCAGGGCGGTGGGTGCCTTGGCGTCGCCCGCCATGTCGGCGACCACGGCGGACCCGACGCTGCCGAGATGCGCGACCACGAGGCGGATCACCGCCTCGGCCCGCTCGACGTAGCGCCCAAACCAGAACAGGTTGTCGGCCGCCCGCGACGGCAGGTGGCCGGCGATGCGGCGCACCCGCGCCGGCCCGGTCTGAATCAGCGAGACCGCCTCGACGGGATCGCGCGACAGGATCCAGACATCGGCCGACTTGATGCCCGCGCGCATCTCCAGGGGCTCGACGTCGGGCCGCTCGGAGATCCGGCAGAAGCCGCCCGGCATCACGCGCCAGCCCTCGGGCGTGGCCGCCGCGAACACCCGCAGCACGAAGGGCCGCGGCACGAGGCGCAGGGTGCCGCCGGTCCGGTCCCAGGCCGGCATGGTGGCGAGCGGCATCGTCTCCTGGGCGACGTAGTCGAAGGGCCGGTCGCGCAGGGCCGCGCGCAGCCGGTCCCGCTCGGCATCGAGGGCATGCGGGGCCAGGATCGCGTCGCGCGCCGCGCCCTTCGGCGGCGTCGCCACCGGCCGCAGGCTCAGGCCGTCGAGGCTGTCGCGGATCTCGGCCAGGGCCTGCGGATCGCCGCACCACCAAGTCCTGGGCCCGGCGAGCTGGAGTGGGCGGCCGAGGAAGTGCCGGGCGATGCCGGGCAGGTAGGCGGCGAGCGCGCCGGACTCGAGGATGCCCGAGCCCGGCATGTTGCCGACGACGAGGCTGCCGTTGCGCAGGGCCTCTACGAGCCCCGGCACGCCGAGGCGGGAGGCCGGGTTCAGCTCGAGGGGGTCGAGATAGTCGGAATCGATGCGGCGCCAGAGCACGTCCGCCCGCTTGAGGCCGGACACGGTGCGGATGTGCAGGGCGCCGTCCTGCATCACGAGGTCGTCGCCCTCCACCAGCAGCAGGCCGAGATAGCGGGCGAGCGCGGCCTGCTCGACATAGGTCGAGCTGAAGACGCCCGACGTCAGCAGGCAGATGCGCGGGTCGCTCCTCTGCGCCCCGAGCGCGAGGCCGTCGCGAAACGCGTGGAAGAAGGAGGCGAGGCGCTCGACCTGCAGGTCGGCGTGGAGGTCCGGGAAGGCGCGGGTCAGGACGAGGCGGTTCTCGAGGGCGTAGCCGGGGCCGGAGGGCGATTGCGTCCGGTCGGCCAGCACGCGCCAGCGCCCGTCGGGGCCGCGGGTCACGTCGGCGGCGTAGAGTTTCAGGAAACGGCCGCCCGGCGGCGTGACGCCCACGAGCGGGCGCATGAATTCCGGGCTGCCGGCCACGACGGCGGCCGGCAGCAGGCCCTCGGCCACGAGGCGGCCGGGACCGTAGAGGTCGCCGAGGATCGTCTCCATGAGCTCGGCACGCTCGACGATGCCGGCGCTCAGCGTCTCCCAGTCGGACTGCTCGAGGACGAGGGGCAGCGAGCCGAGCGGCCAGGCATGCTCGCGCCTGTCGCCGTAGATCCGGTAGGAGATCCCGGTGTCCCGGATGCGCCGCACCGCCGAGACGAAGCGAGCGCCGATCTCGACCTCGTCCATTCCGCCGAGCTGGTCGAGGAAACGCGGCCAAGCGCCCCGCGTCCGGCCGTCCGCATCCATCAGCTCGTCGGGCACGCCCCATTGCGGCCGATAGGCGGAGGTCCAGCGCGCGAGGCGCTCGGCCCGTCCCTGAACCTCCGCTGCGGCCGCTTCGCTCATCGGGACGTGAAGCCCGGGGGTGCGGGGGTACGCAGGTCGAGCGTCATCGGGAACTCGCGGTTGGCCTCCTCGGGCGGCATCGCGATCCGGCCCGGGGTATGGCCGTGGGCCTGGAAGCGCGCGAGGCGGCGCCCCTCCGCCTCGTAGGTATTGACCGGGAAGGTCTCGTAGTTGCGCCCGCCCGGGTGGCTGACATGGTAGCGGCAGCCGCCCAGCGACCGGCCGCTCCAGGCATCGAGGATGTCGATGGTCAGGGGCGAGTGCGCGGGAATCGTCGGGTGCATCGAGGAGGCCGGCTGCCAGGCCTTGAAGCGCAGGCCCGCCACCGCCTCGCCGGAGGTCCCGGTGCCGGTCATGGGCAGGCGGCGGCCGTTGCAGGCGATGATGTGCCGGCCGGGCACGTAGCCCTCGACCTTCACCTGCAGCCGCTCCACAGACGAATCCACGTAGCGCACGGTTCCCCCGATCGCCCCCTCCTCACCCAGAACGTGCCAGGGTTCGAGGGCCTGGCGCAGCTCCAGCTTCACGCCGCCCTGCTCCACCGTCCCGAAGACCGGGAAGCGGAACTCGCGCTGCGCCACGAAGGCCGCCGGGTCGAAGTCGTAGCCGGCCGCCCGCAGGTCTTCCAGCACGCCGAGGAAGTCGCCCCACAGGAAGTGGGGCAGCATGAAGCGATCGTGCAGGCCCGTGCCCCAGCGGACACAGCCGCCCTCCTGCGGCTCGCGCCAGAGCCAGGCGACGATGGCGCGCAGGAGAAGCTGCTGCGCCAGGCTCATGCGCGGGTCCGGCGGCATCTCGAACGAGCGGAACTCCAGGAGGCCGAGCCGGCCGGTCGGGCCGTCCGGCGAGTAGAGCTTGTCGATGCAGATTTCGGAGCGGTGCGTGTTGCCCGTCACGTCCACGAGGATGTTGCGGAAGATGCGGTCGACCAGCCAGCGCGGGATGTTGGGCTCGTCGGGCCTGGGCACCTGCGCCATCGCGATCTCGAGCTCGTAGAGCCCGTCGTGGCGCGCCTCGTCCATGCGCGGGGCCTGGCTCGTCGGGCCGATATAGAGGCCCGAGAACAGGTAGGACATCGCCGGGTGGCGCTGCCAGTACAGCACCAGGCTCTTCAGGAGGTCGGGCCGGCGCAAGAAGGGCGAGTCGTTCGGGGTCGCGCCGCCGAGCACCACGTGGTTGCCGCCGCCGGTGCCGGTGTGGCGGCCGTCGGTCATGAACTTCTGCGCGCCGAGGCGGATCTGCCGGGCATCCTCGTAGAGGTCGCTGGTGATCCGGACGGCGTCGCGCCAGGTCGGGGCGGGATGCACGTTGACCTCGATCACGCCCGGATCGGGCGTGACCTTGATGACGTTGAGGCGCGGGTCGAAGGGCGGCTCGTAGCCCTCGATATGCAGCGTCTGCTTCAGGGCGGCGGCCGCCTCCTCGAGGTAGCCGAGGAGCTCGAGATACTCGTCCACCCGCTGCAGCGGCGGCATGAAGACGTGGAGGATGCCGTCGCGCGGCTCCACCGCGAAGGCGGTGCGCACCGCGACGCCGGTCACGCCGGAGCCGTTGACGGTCTTGGTGCCGGGATGGCCCTCCGGCAGCGCGTCGCGCTCCTCCAGGGTGTCCTGCGGCTGGTAGTAGGGGTAGTGCTCCGGCGGCACGAAGGGCAGCGAAGACAGCGGCAGGCGGTAGCCCACCGGCGAGTCCCCCGGCGTCAGGAAGGCGTGGCCGCGCCGGAACTCCCAGGGCTCCGAGATCCAGAGGCGGTCGGAATCGCCGTCCTTGCCGACCGGCAGGCTCGCCAGCGGCAGGGCGTAGCCGGCGGCCTCGCCAAGCCCGCGGGCGAACACCCGCGCCATCCGCGCATTCGCCTCCGGGTTGGGGTAGCGCGGCTCGGAGGTCGTGACGTTGATCGGCAGCTCGTCGCGCTTCTCGGTCCAGTAAACCGGGTCCTCGAAGGCCGGGAACACGTAGGCCCCGAGACCGATGCGCTGGGCGACGGCGTCGATCAGATCCTTGGCCTTGTGGATGGTCGCGTCGCGCGGCCCGTCCTCGGCGGCGATGAGGTCGGCGTTCTTCCAGACCGGCACGCCGTCCCGGCGCCAGTACAGGGCGAAGGCCCAGCGCGGCAGGCTCTCGCCCGGATACCACTTGCCCTGGCCGTAATGCAGCATGCCGCCGGGGGCGAAGCGGTCCCGCAGGCGGCGGATCAGCTTGTCGGCGAGGCCGCGCTTCGTCGGGCCGACGGCGGCGGCGTTCCACTCGGGCGATTCGAAATCGTCGATGGAGACGAAGGTGGGCTCGCCGCCCATGGTCAGGCGCACGTCCTGCTCGGCGAGATCGGCATCGATGCGGTCGCCGAGGGCGTCCATCGCGGCCCAGACCTCCTCGGAGAACGGCTTGGTGATGCGCGGCGCCTCCGCCACGCGGGTCACGGTCATCTCGAAGCCGAACTCGACGCCCGCCGGTTCGGCGAGGCCCGAGATCGGTGCGGCGGAGGCGTAGTGCGGGGTCGCCGCCAGGGGGATGTGGCCCTCGCCGCAGAGGAGGCCCGAGGTGGCGTCGAGGCCGATCCAGCCGGCACCGGGCAGGTAGACCTCGGCCCAGGCATGCAGGTCGGTGAAGTCGGTGGTGGTCCCGGCAGGGCCGTCGACAGCGGTGGTGTCGGGGACGAGCTGGATCAGGTAGCCCGAGACGAAGCGGGCGGCCATGCCGAGGCGGCGCAGGATCTGCACCATGAGCCAGGCCGAGTCGCGGCAGGAGCCGCTCTTCAGGGTCAGGGTCTCGGCCGCCGTCTGGACGCCGGGCTCCATGCGGACGCCGTAGGTGATCTCCTTGGCCACCTGGGCGTTCAGCGCCACCAGGAACAGCACGGTGTTCTGCTCTTCCGGCAGGCGCTCCAGGAACGCGTCCACCTCCGGGCACAGCGCGTCGTCGAGGACGAGGTAGGGCTTCAGCTCGGCCGTGAGATCGTCGGCGTAGGTGAAGCCGCGCGTCTGGGCGTAATCTTCCACGAAGAAGTCGAACGGATTGATCACCGACATGTCGGCGGTGAGGTCGACCTCGATCTTCAGCTCGGTGGTCTTCTCCGGAAACACCAGCCGAGCGAGCCAGTTACCGTTCGGGTCCTGCTGCCAGTTGATGAAGTGGTTCTCGGGCAGGACCTTCAGCGAGTAGGCCGGGACGGCCGTGCGCGCGTGCGGCGCGGGACGCAGGCGGATCACCTGCGGACCGAGCGTGATCGCCCGGTCGTAGGTGTAGTGCGTGACGTGGTGCAGGGCGGCTTTGATCGACACGGGGGCTCCCGCTGTAACTGGACAGGGCGCCGTTCGCGCGGTTTGGCACGCGCCGGCGGCGGAGGACGGGGCACCACCCTGCGGTGCCCCGGGGAAAGCTTCACCACAGACATACGCCAACGGCGACCCGCAAGCGATGCCCTTGCGGACGGCGGCCGGGAAGGACGTCCGCCCGGAGCCGCACGTCCTCGCGCCGGAGAGCAGCCAGGCCGTGAACGGCCCGGCCGCATGTGCAAGTTTCATGCTCTCCGGCGCGAGGCCGGTCCTCCGATCCCGATGGGCCCCATCAGTGCGGTCCTGCGCGACCGCGCCCGGAACTTCGGCCGCGCCGCATGCTTTGCCACCTGATGCCGACCGGATAGGCTATGACAGTTCCTTCACGGGCGGCATGCGACGCTTGATGGACAGACAGGAAAGGCGTCCCGCGACGGACCCATGAAAATCTTCCAGTGCCAGGCTTGCGACCAGCCGATCAGCTTCGAGAGCACCCATTGCGAGAGCTGCGAGCGCCGGCTGGGCTATGTCTGCGACGTCCACGAGATGTCGGCCGTGGAACCGGTGGGCGGCCTCTGGCACGCCTACGCCAATCCCGGGCGCAAGTATCGTTTCTGCGCGAACGCCGACCATGACGCCTGCAACTGGCTGGTGCCCGAGGATTCGCCGAACCGCTACTGCGTCACCTGTCGGCACAACCACGTGGTGCCCGACCTGTCGATCGCCTGGAACCTGACCCGCTGGCGCCAGATCGAGGCGGCCAAGCACCGGCTGTTCTACTCCCTGCTGCGCCTCGACCTGCCGCTGATGACCCGGGACGAGAACCCGACCACCGGCCTCGCCTTCGATTTCCTGGTCGATCCCTCCGAGAGCTACCAGATCGGCCCGCCCGTCCTGACGGGACATCGCAGCGGCCTGATCACCCTGAACATCGCCGAGGCCGACGATGTCGAGCGCGAAAGACGCCGGATGCTGTTCGGCGAGTATTACCGCACGCTGCTCGGCCATTTCCGCCATGAGATCGGGCATTACTTCTGGAACGTGCTGGTGCGCTTCGACCAGAGCCTGTGGACCTTCCGGTCCCTGTTCGGCGACGAGCGGCTGAACTATGCGGGCGCTCTGCAGCGCCACTACGCACAAGGGGCGCCTCCGGACTGGGAGGAAAGCTATGTTAGTGCCTACGCGACGGCGCACCCGTGGGAGGATTTCGCCGAGACCTGGGCGCAGTACCTCCACATCGTCGACACGCTGGAGACCGCCAGCACCTTCGAGATGCATGTGCGCCCGCGCCTGCGCCATGGCCCGGCCGAACCGGTGGTGATCGACTTCGACCCCTACCGGATGACCGATTTCAGCCGGATCGTGGAAGCCTGGCTGCCTCTCACCTACGCGGTGAATTCGCTGAGCCGCAGCATGGGCCAACCCGCCCTGTTCCCGTTCAAGCTGACGCCGGCGGTGATCGCCAAGCTGTCCTTCGTGCACGAGCGGATCGAATCGGTCCGCAGCATGGGCAGCCCCGACGCCGACGCCGACATCCTCAAGGCGGTCATCACCGGCCTGCGCCAGAAGGTGGCGGCGCCCAACGCCTGAGCGGACCTCCCGGTCGCGAGGCCGGGACCCTCAGAGCGGTTCGATGGTGCGCGGGCGCCCATCGTCGTCGATGGCCACGAAGGTGAAGGTCGCCTCCGTCACCTGCTCGCGCACTTGCGTACGGAAGCGCCGGGCCCAGGCCTCGACCTTGATCTTCATCGAACTGCGCCCGACCCGCTCGATCCGCGTGTAGACGCAGAGGACGTCGCCGACCCGGACGGGGCGGATGAACGTCATCGCATCGACCGCGACGGTGACCGCCCGCCCCTGCGAGCGTTCCACCGCCGCGATGCCGCCGGCCTGATCCATCTGCGACATCACCCAGCCGCCGAAGATGTCGCCGTTGGCATTCGTATCGGCCGGCATCGCGATGGTGCGCACCGTCAGGTCGCCGCTCGGGCGCCGCGCCTCGTCCGTCTCCGCCATCGTTCCGCTCATGTCCTACCCCCGACCGCCGCCACTCTAGGACGATACCGGGCCCCCTGCCGAGCCATTGTCACGCGCCGAGCCGCGGCGCCGTCGTCAGGGCATCGCGCCGGCATACTTCAGCGCGCCGGCCAGCATGACCGCGAGGGCGGACAGGACAACTTCGAACGGGATTGACTCCCAGAGCGCGCGCGAGGGCGCATCGGGGGCAAGGGGGTCCATGGCATGTCCTCCGGAGCGGTCCGATCTAACGCGGACCGTCTCCTGTCCTGCAACTTATCGCATGGAACCTCGGCTTCCCAGTCACACGGGAGCATTTTAGTGCCGTCAAATGCGAACGGCCCAGCCCTCGTCGCGACGAGGACCGGGCCGGTCTCGAACCGGTGCGCCACGAAGGGCGCTGCCGGACTCTTAGTAGTAGAACCGGCGCGGGCCGTAGAAGCGGCGCGGACCATAGAACCGACGGGGGCCGTAGAAGCGGCGCGGACCGTAGTAGCGGCGACCGTAGAAGGGGCGCGGGCCGTAGAAGCGACGCGGACCGTAGTAGCGGCGGCCGTAGCCATAATACTGCACCGTCTGCACGGCGGCCGGGGCAGCCTCGCTCTGGAGGGCCAGGGCGGGGCCGACGGGGGCGGCCGAAGCGCCCTGTGGCGCCATGGCGGCGAAGCCTAGGGCCAGCAGCGCGGCCAGCACGAGTTTCCTCAGCACGTTCTCAACTCCCTGAAATCTGTCGAGTCACGACACACCGGCATCCCTCGTCGCGAGGCCCGGATGCTGCAAACGCACGAAGGCGGAAAGCGTTTCCCCCGAACCGGCCAAGCTTCGCCGGGATGGTCAACGAATCCCTGCGGGGGCGATCAGGCGATCTTCAGGGTCATGTCGACGGTGGGCGCCGTGGCGCTGCCCTTCACGAGGTCGATGCCGTGCTCGCAATCCTCGCGGCGGACATAGGCCTCGGCGGAATCGGCGACGACGTTGCCGTTCTGAGACCGCAGGCGCCAGCGCCAGCCCCCCGCGGAATCCCGATAGAGTTCAAACCGCATCGCCTTCGCCTCCGAAGCTACCGGACCAGACACCCGGAATATTCTGAGATGGCCCCGCGCGCCGGCTTGGCAATGCCTCGCCTCCAGCCCGGCGTCGGAGAAGCCGGCGAGCGGGACAGGCCAGGACCCGGGATTTGCGGGAAAGCCGGACAGGCATGGCAGCCGGACAGGCAAACGCCGCCCCGGTTGCCCGGGGCGGCGCGAATCTCAGAGGCTTAGGATCAGATCAGGAGCGCGGGCCGCGATCCAGCCAGCCGATCGCGCGACCTTCGCCGCCGCCCTGCGGGCGCGGCGCGCGGGGGCGCTGCTCGCCGCGCGGCTCGGCGCGGTTCTCGCCCTGGCCGGCGGGGCGGCGGTCGCCGCGACCTTCCTGCGGACGGGCGGCGCCGTCGGGACGGCTGGGGCGACCGGGACCGCCGCGGTTCTCGCCGCCGCGACCCTCGAAGCCGCGACCCTGGCCGGGACGACCGCCGGGGCGGCTGCTCGGACGCTGGCCCTGGCGCTGGCCGGGACGCTGGCCGTTCGGCGCCGGACGGCGCTCCTCGGCCTGGGCGTTGTCGGCCGCCTCCTGGCGGGACGGCGGGCTGAAGCCCTCGGGGAATCCCGCCACGGGGATCTTCTGGCGCGTGGTGCGCTCGATATCCCGCAGGTAGGCCTTCTCCTCGTCGTTGCAGAACGAGATCGCGAGCCCGTTCGCCCCGGCGCGCGCGGTGCGGCCGATGCGGTGGACGTAGCTCTCCGGCACGTTCGGCAGGTCGTAGTTGATGACGTGGCTCACCGCCTCGACGTCGATGCCGCGGGCAGCGATGTCGGTGGCGACGAGCACCCGGCAGGAACCGTCCTTGAAGGCGGCCAGGGCCCGCTCGCGCTGCGGCTGGGACTTGTTGCCGTGGATGGCCGAGGCGTTGATGGAGACCTTCTCCAGGCCGCGCACTACGCGGTCGGCGCCGTGCTTGGTCCGAGTGAAGACGAGGACGCGCTCGATCGCCGGATCGCGCAGGATGTGGTTCAGCAGAGCCTGCTTCGCGCCGGTATGGGCGAAGATGACCTCCTGGGTCACCCGCTCGGCCGTCGTGGCGACGGGGGTGACGGCGACCTGGACCGGATCGCGCAGGTACTGGTCGGCGAGGCTGGCGATGTTCTTCGGCATGGTGGCCGAGAAGAACAGGCTCTGGCGCTCCTTCGGCAGCATCTTCACGATGCGCTTGAGGGCGTGGATGAAGCCCAGGTCGAGCATCTGGTCGGCTTCGTCGAGGACGAGGATCTCGACAGCCTCGAGGGTCAGCGAGCGCCGCTCGATGAGGTCCATCAGGCGGCCCGGCGTGGCGACCAGGATGTCGACGCCGTTGGCCAGCGCCTTCTCCTGGCGGGAGATGGTGACGCCGCCGAACACCACCGTGTTGGTGAACGACAGGTATTTCCCGTAATCGGAGAAATTCTCGGCGATCTGGTTGGCGAGCTCGCGGGTAGGCGAGAGCACCAGCACGCGGCAGCCCCGGCGGATCGGCCGGCGCGGGGTCTCGGCGAGGCGGTGCAGGATCGGCAGCGCGAAGGCGGCCGTCTTGCCGGTGCCCGTCTGAGCGATGCCGCAGAGGTCGCGGCCCTGCATGGCCGGGGCGATGGCCTGGGCCTGGATCGGGGTCGGGCTCTTGTAGCCGGCCTCTTCCAGGGCGCGCAGCACGGGCTGGGCGAGGCCGAAATCGGTGAATTGGGTCAAGGAGTAACTTTCAGGCAGCGGGACCGTGCCGGACGCCCTCGTGGCGAGGGAATCGTCGAAAGATTGGTCGGTCCGTTGAGCTGGAGCCGCCCGCGTGCGGGGGCAGTCCGGGTGCATGCACGTTGAAGAGAGGGGCTCAGGTCGCGCGGGGCCCGCAGAAGCGATCCGGCAATCCGTCACGCAGCCCTCTCAAGCGGAACCATGACGGCCGCTGACGCTGCACCTGCGATATGAGCGTTCGCGCCTGCGAAGTCAATGGCCGGCGACCCCGACCGGCGATCCTGGCCGAGGACCCGCTTCCGGGTCCGCCGCCGGAGCGCGCGGCCGTCGTCCGCAATGGATTGACGCCGGAGCAACACTGGCGTGTTACCTCGTCCCATGAGCCGGGCCGCCCGGCGCCTCACGGGTCCGGATGATCGCGCGCCACACCCTCACCTATGTCGGTTCGCGGGGCGTCGCCGCCGGCCTCAACATGGGCGCCCTCGCGGTGTTCACCCGCCTCGCCCCGACGGACGTGTTCGGGCTCTACCTGCTCATCCTGTCCTGGGCGCTGGTGCTCTACAGCGCCACCTGCCAATGGCCGAAATTCTCGTTCTTCGCCCTCTACGCGGAGGACCGGGCCATCCTGCAGGTCGGCACCGTGGTGCGTCTCCTCGGCGCCATGGTGGCGCTGGCCGCACTGATCGCGGCCGGCGCGGCGGGGTTCGGGCTCCTCGAGCCGCACGCGGCGCTCGCGATCTTCACCGCGGTCTTCGGCATGATGGCCTTCGAGGGGGCCGCCGAGATCGCGCGCACGCGCCTGGAGGTCGGCGCGGTCGCCCTCTCGGTGGTGCTGCGGGCGGTCCTAGTCCTGGCCCTCGGCAGCAGCGCCCTGCTCCTCGGCGGCGGTGCGATCCCGCTGCTGCTGGCCACCGCCGGCGCCAACATCATCGCGGCCCTGCCGACGCTCTACGTCATCCGCGGCCTGCTGCGGGGCGGCGGCAGCTGGGCCGAGGCGCGCGGGCTCCTCGCCTATGGCTGGCCCCTGGTGCTTTCCTTCGGCGCGGCCGCCCTGGCGCAGACCGCCGACCGCCTGATCATCGGCGCCAGCATCGGCGTCTCCGAACTCGGCGCCTACGGCGCCTTCGCGGACTTCCTGCGCCAGAGCTTCGTCGTCTTCGGCGACAGCGTCGCCCTGGCGCTGATCTCGATCGCCAAGCGCGACGCCCGCGACGGCGGCATCGCCGCCGCCCGGCCGGTGCTGGAGGACGCCATCCGCCTGCTCACGGTGATCGCGGCCTTCGGCGCCGTGTTCTTCCTCGCCTTCGACGGCCTCCTCGTCACCCTGCTGCTGGGGCCCGATTATCGCGAGACCGCCCTGCGGGTGGCACCCTTGCTGGTGGCGGCCAGCATTCTGCAGATGTTCCGGTCGTATTATTTCGGGCAGGTCATCTACTTCACCCAGAAGAGCCACCTCGACGCGGTCGCCTCGGTGACGCTCCTCGTGGCGATCGGCGGACTCTCGGCGGTGCTCGTTCCCCGCTACGGCGTCGAGGGTGCGGCCATCGCCATGGCGACCGGCCAGGCCCTGGCCTGCCTCGTCTTCATCCTCGGCTCCCGCGAGCGCTTCCGCATGCCCGTGCCCCTGCGCGACCTCGCGGCGATCGGCGGTTCGGCCCTCGCCTGCGCCGCCGCACTCGCCGGGCTCGACCGGCTGCCCCTGGATGCCGGCCTCGCGCTGGGCCTTCGTCTCGCCTGCCTCGCCGCCGTCTCGGCCGGCACCGCCTGGGCGTTCAATATCCTCGGTGTGGCCGACCTCGCGACCCGCCGCTTCAAGCGAGCCGCTTCGTGAACCGGACCCCGACGCGCAGCAGCATCACCACCCCCGACGGCCTCGTCGTCGCCCTGCGCCCGCTGAACAGCGAGGCTCCCTGGATTCCCGCTTGGCACGACCTCGGCCGCCGACCCCTCCTCGACAACCTGTTCTACGATCCCGACTACGCGGTGGCGGCCGCCGGTGCCTACGGGCGCGGCGTGCAGGTGGCCCTGGTGGGCGACCGCGCCCCGGAAGAGCCGGGCCTGCGCCTGCTCGGCGCCTGGCCGGTGCGGGTCAAGCGCTGGCGCTGGGGCCTGCCCCTCCTCCTGGCCATGGGCTGGATGCATGATTTCGGCATTTTCGGCGCCCCGCTGCTCGACGGCGCGGAGCCGGGCCGCACCCTCGACGCCCTGGCCTTCGGCCTGCGCCGCCTCGTCGGGCCCCGCCTGATGCTGACGCATGTCCCGACCGCCGGTCCCTTCGCGGCCCTGCTGTCGGACTGGCTCGACCGCCACCGCCTGCGCCACGCCCGCGTCTGGGCGCATGAGCGCGCCTTCCTGGACCTGACCGGTCGGGATGCCGACACCCGTGCGGCCTATCTCGGTCATCTCTCCGCCCGCAAGCAGCGCAAGCTGCGCCAGGCCTGGGACCGCCTGAGCGCGGAGGGACCGGTGACCTTCGAGACGATCCGCGATCCCGCCGTGCTGCCGGCGGCCATCGACGATTACATCGCCCTGGAGGGCGCCGGCTGGAAGGGCGCCCGCGGCACCGCCATCGCGGGCGACGCGGTCCAGACCCGGATGATGCGGGCCTTCGCCGTCCGCCTCGGCGCCCGCGGCGCCGTGCGCGTCGACCGGCTGCGCCGCAACGGCCGCACCCTGGCCGCCGTGGTCAGCTTCACGACGCGCGGACAGCTCTGGAGCCTGAAGATCTCCTACGATTCCGCCGTCGCCCGGCACTCGCCCGGGGCGCTGGCCTTTCATCGCCTGACCCAGGCCATCGTCGCCGATCCGGACCTGACCAGCGCCGATTCCTGCGCGCCGCCGCACTATCCGCTGCCGGAGACGTTCTGGACCGAGCGGCTGGCCCTCGCTCACATCCTGGTGGAGACTCCGGGCGGCGACCGGTTGTTTCCCCTCGCGGCCCGCCTCGAGGGTTGGCGGGCCGAGGGCAGTCTGCGCGCGAAGGCCTGGCGCAACCGCCTGCGCGCCCGCCGCGCGGGCAAGGCCGTGGAGCGGGTGCCCGACCCGGACGCCTGACGACGCCATACCCCGCCTCAGGCCGCCCGCATGGCCGAACTGCTCCCCTCCTCCGACAGGTCGTGGGCGAGCCGGACCGCTTCGCTGACGAACCGCCGGCGGACCGAGCCCGCATAGGGATTCGATCGCTCGATGGCGTCGAAGACCTCCGGCGCGTCGTGGCGCACCATCTCCACCGCGTGCATGAGGAGGTCGAAGCTCCGGGTGGTCATGCGCGTGGGCAGCGGTTCCATCCGCACCATCACCCTGGCGATCAGGTGTGTCAGGCCCTGGACCGCCGCCGCGTCCCGGTCATGCGCCTCCGGCGTCGTCACGATGACGTCGAGACCGACGCCTCGGCGGAGAAAAGCGGCGACGTCCCGGGTCCGGCCGCCGCGGACCTCGCAGAGGGCGATCTTCAGGCCTCGAATCCCGTCGCGGGCGCTCTGCGGCCCGAACAGCGGATGGGTCGCGACGATGGCGACGTGCTCCGGCAGGCCGTCGCGCATCGCCGAAGCGGCGACCGCCTTCACCGAGCCGACATCGAGGACGAGGGCGCCCGGAGCGAGATGCGGGCCGATCTCCGCGACGATGCCGGGGAGCGCCGGGACGGGCGTTGCCAGGATCACCACCGGGCAGCCGGCGACGGCGGGCAGGGAGTCCGCGACCACGCCGGCTTCCGGCTCGGCCGGCATCGCAGGATCGTAGGCGTGAACGGCGAAGAACGGCGCGAGGTGGCGCGCCACGAGGCGGCCGAAGGCGCCGTAGCCGATCAGGCCGAGGCGGGAACGGGATCTCTCAGACAGGTGGGACAGCACGGACGTGACCTCGGTGAAAGCCGGGCCGTCGAGGTCTGGTCCTGGAGAAAGGTCAACCGCCGACGACGCAGCGGTTGAGACATGACGAGCCCCGCGCCGCTAAGGATGCGGCGCCGGATACGAGGTGGGGCGAAGCGCGGTCGTCATGGCGGCGCCGGTCTAAGGGCGTCGCGGGCGCGCCGTCAATGCGGGTGGTCGGTCAGGCCGGCGCGTACTGCATCTCGCCGTTGCCGAAGGACCAGTTCTCCTTCACCACCTCGACGAGGTTGATGAAGACGTCCTCGCGCCGGATGCCCGCCCGTTCGGCGATGCCATCGGCGATCTGCCGGTAGAGCGCGCGCTTGACCTCGACGGAGCGCCCGGCATTCCAGGTGATCTGGATGATCACGAGGTCGTCCGTATAGCTCACGCCGAGGTAGCCGGCTTCCGGCGCCACGATCTCCCCCGCCTCGTGCCGGGTGACGATCTGGAATTTGTCGTTCTCGGGCACGTTCGCCACGGCGCGCATCGCGGCATAGACCACGTCGCCGACGATCCGGGCGCGGTCCGGCGGAGCCGAGCGGTTCAGGTCTATGCGGACGAGTGGCATGGTGGTCTCCCGGCTTGCGTCGGCCCGGCCGTTCTCACCAGCCGAAGCGGGCGATCTCACCGAGGCGCGCCTGTACGGCGGCCTCGTCGCGCCCAAGGGCGGCGGCGCGCTGCGACAGAGAATAGCACGTCGCGCAGAAGCCGACCTGCATCAGCGGAATGCCGTCGGCCCGGGCTCGCGAGACCGAGCCAATCAGGCAGGCGATCACGGATTCCCCCGCCGCCAGGCCGATGCAGTCGGCCCGCGGACTGCCGAAGAGCGGCCGGTTCGGCCAGGCGAGCGACACCGTGGTGCCGCCGCGCCGGTCCGGTGCCGGGGGCACCGTGTAGCTGCGCACGAAGAGGGCGGCGAACAGCAGGACGAGGCCGGGCAGGATCAGGGCGCGCATGGGGACGGTGCCGTCAGGCCGATTCGTCGAACCGGCTCCAGCGGAACACCTCCGTGCCGGCGCCATCGATCACCCGCACGGCTTCGGCCGGTGCGCCGCTGCGCTGCGGCGCCCGGGCGCGGGCGAACAGGGTCAGGGCACGCTCCTTGGCGGCTTCGACGGTATAGGTGCGCACGGAGATGCGCTGGCTCACGAGATCCTCTCCGCGCGCGCCTGCCTCGTCCTCCGAGGCGAGAACTTCGATGTGGTAGGTCTCGCGCGGGTTCACGACGGCTCCATCACGCTGGCACGGCCGGACCATCCATAGCGGCAGGCGGCGCGCCTTGGCACCACGGCAACGGTGGTTGCGACGAAAAAGGCCGGGCATGGCGGCCCGGCCTCGATCGAGACCGCGGAGTCGGGCCTCAGCGCGCCGGCGCGGCCGAGGGAGCCGGGCTCGGGGCATTCGTGCCCGGGGTGATCGCCCGCCCGGCACTGGGCAGCGGGGCGGCGTTCGGGCTGCGGACGGCGCCGGCCCCCGGGGCCGTCCCGGTGGTGGCCGGCGAGCCCGAACTGCTGCTGCCGATGCTGCTGCCGGAGCCGTTGATCGTGCTCTGGCCGGCGCCGGTCACGGACGACTGGGCCTGGGCGGTCCCCGCCAGGGCAAGGCCGAAGGCGCCGGCGAGGAGAAGGGTCGGGATGCGCATGGGCGAGGTTTCCTCGGTCTAGGGATCGATGCCGGATCGGATCGATGCAGGTTCGCATCCCCGACGGCCGTCGTCCCGGTTCAACGCCGCGCGCGCGGAGCCGGTTCAGATCGCAAAGGCCGCCCGACAGGGTGCAACCGGCGGCGGGATGTGGTTTGGTGGCCGCATCCGAACACCCGAACGCGACTCCCGGCCGAACGACCTCCGGCCCATCGAACAGAGGAAACCATGGCGACGACGCCCTTTGTCACGGCCGAATGGCTCCATGCCCGGCTCGGTGCGCCCGACATCGTGATCCTCGACGGGTCCTGGTACCTGCCGGCCCAGGGGCGCGACGCCCGGGCCGAGTATCTGGCCGGGCACATCCCCGGGGCGATCCGGTTCGACATCGACACGATGAGCGACGAGACCTCGTCCCTGCCCCACATGCTGCCGCGCCCGGAGGTGTTCGCCTCCCGCATGCGGGCCCTGGGCATCGGCGATGGTGCCCACATCGTGGTCTATGACGGCATGGGCCTGTTCTCGGCGCCGCGGGTGCGCTGGATGCTGAAGACCTACGGCGTGCGCGACGTCGAGATCCTGGAGGGCGGGTTTCCGGCCTGGGTCGCCGCCGGCTATCCCGTCGAGGACGGCGAGGGCCGGCCCCGCGCCCGGCGCCACTTCACCGCCCGCCTCGACCACGGCGCCGTGGCGGAGGCCGGCGACATCGCCCGTGCTCTGGAATCGGGCAGTGCGCAGGTGGTCGATGCCCGCTCCGGTGCGCGCTTCCGCGGCGAGGAGGCGGAGCCGCGTCCCGGCGTCCGGCCCGGCCACATGCCCGGCGCCCGCAACGTCCATTACGCCGCACTTCAGAGCGAGGGCCGCCTGAAGGACGAGGCGGCCCTCCGCGCCGTCTTCGCCGAGAACGGCGTCGACGTCGGCAAGCCGGTCGTCACCACCTGCGGCTCGGGCGTCACCGCCGCCATCGTCGGGCTGGCGCTCGAGACTCTGGGGCGTCCGCCCCGCGCCCTCTACGACGGCTCCTGGTCGGAATGGGGGTCCGACCCCGAGCGTCCCGTCGCCACCGGCCCGGCCTGACGCGCGGCCTTGCGGAATCCCGATCCTCCGGTGCTCCCCGTCGCTGCGCCGGAGCGCCAGCGCTCGCAGGGGCGGATCCACCTGAGCGTTTCCTGCGCGGACGGGCACGACACCCGCATCCGCGACATCGGCGAGGGCGGCCCCCTGCGCCTGCGCCTGCCGCGCCGGCCGAAGGGCCCCTGCGAGGCGGTGCTGCTGAACACCGCGGGCGGCATCGCCTGCGGTGACGCGTTCCGCGTCACCCTCGATGTCGGCCCGGGCGCCGATCTCACCCTGACCACAACGGCCGCCGAGAAGGTCTATCGGTCGGACGGCCCGGTGAGCCGCGTCTCCACCGCCGTGACGGTCGAGGCCGGTGGCCGCCTCGCGCACCTGCCGCAGGAAACGATCCTCTTCGACCGGGCCGCCCTTGCGCGGCGCTTCGAGGCGGATCTGGCACCGGGCGCCCACCTCCTCGCCTTCGAGGCCGTCACCTTCGGGCGCACCGCCCGAGACGAGCCGATGACCCGGGGTCACCTGACCGACACCTGGCGCATCCGGCGCGGCGGGCGCCTCGCCTATGCCGACACCCTGCGCCTCGACGGCGCCCTGTCGGAGCAGCTCGCCCGCACGGCCATCGGCAACGGTGCCCGCGCCATGGCGACGATGCTCGACGTCTCGCCCGCGGCGGAGGGCCGGCTGGAGCAGGCTCGCGCCCTCCTCGACGCGAACGGCGTGGAGTGCGTCTCGGCGGCCGCCAGCGCCTGGAACGGGCACCTCGTAGTCCGGCTCCTCGGCCGCGACCCGGACGCCCTGCGGGCCGTGGCCCAGCGCATCCTCACCGGCTATCGCGGGCGGCCCCTGCCCCGCGTCTGGCAGACCTGACCGGCCTCAGGCCGGCTCCCCCGGGAAGGGGTGGATGGGCGGGATCAGGGCGGCCACGAGTTCGAGGCGCCCCGAGATGACGCCGCGCTCGGTGATCATCGCGTCCGCGATGGTCTGGAGCGTGTCCGCCGGTCCCTGCACCAGCACGACCTCGAGGGTCTGGTTGTGCATCAGGTGCACGTGCAGCGAGGAGATCACCTCGGCGATGTAGCGGCGCTGCAGGTCGGCCAGCCGCTGCTGAAGCCCGTTGGCGAGGTGGTCGTAGCAGAGGGTGATGGTGCCCACCATGACGCGGTCGCCGACCTGGTGCCGATGCTCGACCAGGGAGCGGTGGAGGATCGTCGCCACCGCCTGCGAGCGGCTCGCGAAGCCGCGCTCGCCCACCATGGCGTCGAGTTCGCCCAGCAGGTCCTCGGACAGCGACAGGCTGATCCGGCTCACCGGCCGCCTGCGCATACCGTCCGCGTCCTCGGGAACCGTCGCAGCCGTCACCTCGTCCGCCATCACAAACCTCCCACAGGTTCGCCCACCTTGGCACGCCTTTTGTATCCGTGAAATCCCATCGGTATTACGATTTCGTCAGATCGTACTACGCGTTCGGAGATCACAGATGCGCTTGTCCTCGGTCCTCGCCGCCACCCGCAGGAACGTCGCCGGCGGGCTGCTCGCCCTCGGTCTCCTCGCGGTCGTGCCCGCCACGGTCGCGCCGGCTCGGACCGCCGAGCCCCTGCGCATCGGTTACAGCGACTGGCCCGGCTGGGTCGCCTGGCAGGTCGCCATCGACAAGGGCTGGCTCAAGGAGGCCGGCATCGATGCGAAGTTCGAGTGGTTCGACTACTCGGCCTCGATGGATGCCTTCTCGGCGGGCAAGCTCGATGCGGTGACCTGCACCAACGGCGATGCCCTCGTGATGGGCGGCAATGGCGCCAAGAACGTCATGATCATGCTGACCGACTACTCGAACGGCAACGACATGATCGTCGGCAAGCCGGGCGTGAAGGCGCTGGCCGAGCTGAAGGGCAAGAAGGTCGGGCTCGAGGTCGGGCTGGTCGAACACCTGCTGTTGATCAACGGTCTGGCGAAGCTCGGGCTGAAGGAGACCGATGTCTCCCTCGTCAACGTCAAGACCAACGAGACGCCCCAGGTTCTGGCCTCCGGCGACGTCTCGGCGGTGGGCGCCTGGCAGCCCATCGCCGGTCAGGCGATGAAGGGCGCCGCCGGGGCCCGGCCGCTCTACACCTCCGCCGACGAGCCGGGCCTGATCTACGACGTGGTGACGGTGACGCCGGCGAGCCTGGCCGCCCGCCGCGCCGACTGGATCAAGTTCGTGGCCGTCTGGGACAAGGTGGTCGCCTACATCCAGGACCCGAAGACCCAGGCCGACGCCGTCGCCATCATGGCGGCCAAGGTCGGCATCGAGCCGCCGGTCTTCACCCGCTTCCTCAAGGGCACGAAGCTCCTGACCCTGGCCGATGGCCGCAAGGTGCTGGCCGATGCCGAGGGCTTCGGCTCCCTCTACGGATCGAGCCGCTACGCCGACGCCTTCAACGTCAAGTACGAGGTCTACAAGGCCCCGCAGGACGTGAAGAGCTACATCGATCCGGCGCTGACGGACGGCAAATGAGCGCCGAGCCGCGCACCGACGCGATGCGCAGCCCCCTGCCCGCGGGGGGCGCGACGGCGGAGCCGGCGCCCGCCGGCGCCCTGCCGACGCCGCCCCTCCCGGCGCCGGCGCGCGCGCGGCGGCGTTCCTGGGTGGGCGTCGCCCGGCCGCTCTCGTCCCGGCGCCGGAGCGTGCTCGCGGCGCTCTCCTTCCTGCTGCCGGTCCTGGCCTGGGCGGCGGTGTCCTACGTGCCGTTCCTCTGGCATCCCCTGGTGGAGGTGACGGAGCCCGGCGACGTCGCCTGGATGGAGCCCGGCATGCGGGTGCCGAAGGCCGCCTTCGCCGACGAGGTCGCGGGCGCGCGGGCGGCCAACGGCGCGGTGCCGACCGGCATTCCCGCCAACCCGGTCTACCTGCCCGCGCCGCACGAGGTCGCGGCGGCGCTCTGGACGTCGCTCACCGCGACGCCGACCCAGCGCGACGCGATCCGCCTGCCCCTGAGCCTGTGGCACTCGATCCAGATCATCTTCTGGGGCTTCCTGCTCTCCTCCGTGGTCGGGGTGCCGCTGGGCATCTTCTGCGGAGCGCAACCGACCCTGGCGCGCCTCACCGAGCCCGTCATCGAGTTCGTGCGCTACATGCCGGCCCCCGCCTTCGGGGCGCTGATGGTGGCGATCCTCGGCATCTACGACGGCCCCAAGATCGCGATCATCGTCATCGGGACCTTCTTCCAGCAGGTCCTGGTCATCGCCAACACGACGCGGCGGATCGAGCCGCTGCTGATCGAGGCCGCCCTCACCCTCGGGGCGCGCAACCTGCGCCTGATCCGCCGGGTCATCGTGCCGGCGATGCTGCCGCAGCTCTACCGCGACCAGCGCATCCTCCTCGGCTGGGCCTGGACCTACCTCATCGTCGCCGAGCTGATCGGCACCTCCTCGGGCATCACCTTCTTCATCACCCAGCAGGCCCGCTACCAGCACTTCGAGAACGTCTACGCGGCGATCCTCATCATCGGCCTCGTCGGCTCGGCCACCGACCTCGCGCTGGCCTGGATCGGGCGCCGCCTGTTCCCCTACGACCGGAGCGAGGCATGACGCGCGCCGACGCCCTCCCCCCGCCCCCGCCCCTACCCCAGCC
>NZ_JBYSXL010000077.1:0-20141 GCF_058782155.1 Methylobacterium sp. FW306-05-D | reverse complement strand
GTGGGCGGGTGAGGCGTGATACCGCAATGCCCGCGGCCTTGTCTCTCGTCGCCCTGGATGGTCCCCGTCCAGAGCCGGGGCAGTCGCGGGACCGCGACACCGTCATCCGCTTGCGCCCGCCTCAGAGGTGACAAATCTATCGGGGAGAAGACCTAAGCATGGACCACCGATTGCACTCGGTCCGTGAACAGCCTAGGTTAACGACATGGAGTGGGATAAATTCCCACGGGTATCATCGGCAATGCCACGCTATTTCATCGACCTCCACGACGGAGCGAATTTCGTCAAGGACAAGGTCGGATTCGAACTGTCCGACGAGGATGCGGTGCGAACCAAGCTGGTTCGAATCATGGCCAAGATCGCGCAGGAATTCAGTGTCGATGCCGAGCGGCAGGACTACCTGGCGATCGTGCGGGGCGAGGGGTCCCAGGTCCTCTATCGCGCTCACCTCTCGCTCGATATCGAGCGGGTCACCGGCGCGGTCGAAGTGATTCCCGAGGACTGAGATCTTCTCGCCATCCAAGGCTTGCATCCAAGGCTTGCATCCAAGGCTTGCATCCAAGGCCTGGCGGATGGTCCCCGAGCAAGCGCGGGACGCCACTTCGCGCTTCGGAACTTGGCGGGAATGCCGTTCCGGGATGGGCCCGGGTGGCAGGCAACGGCGTCCGGTGCGCCGCACCGATCGGTCACCTGAGTGACGCGATGGGGCCGCAGATAGCGAGCTTTCCGGCACAGTGAGGATGGGCTTGCGAACGCCGTCCCCCACCGGACAGGGCCTCTTCCGTCCGCCTTTTGGACGAGGCCAAACAGGATCCACGAGGCCGTCAGCGTCCGTAGATATCCTCGACACGGATGATATCGTCCTCGCCGGTGTAGGAGCCGACCTGTACCTCAATGAGCTCCAGCGGGATCTTGCCCGGGTTGGTCAGGCGGTGCATCGAGCCGATTGGCAGGTAGATTGCCTCGTTCTCGTGCACCAGCACCACCGACTCGTTGAGCGTCACCTCCGCCGTGCCCTTGACCACCACCCAGTGCTCGGCCCGGTGGAAGTGCTTCTGCAGCGACAGCCGCCCGCCCGGCGTCACCATGATCCGCTTGACCTGGAAGCGCTCGCCGATGTCGATGCGCTGGTACCAGCCCCAGGGCCGGTACATCCGCCGATGCGCGTCCGCCTCCGGGTGCGCCTTCTCACGCAGGCGCGTGACCAGGTCCTTGACCTGACCCGAGCGCGCCTTCGAGGTCACCAGTACGGCGTCGGGCGTGGTCACCACGACGACGTCGTTGAGGCCCACCACCGTCGTCAGGTGCTCGCCCTCGCTGTGGATCAGGCTGCCGCGGGTGTCGATGGTCTCGACCCGGCCCCGGACGGCGTTGCCGTCGGCATCGTGCGCCAGCACCTCCCAGACCGCGTCCCAGGTCCCGACATCCGACCAGGGGAACGAGACCGGGCGCACACCGGCATGCCGGGTCCGCTCCATCACGGCATAATCGATCGAGGTCTTGGGCGCCCGGCCGAAGGCGACCGCGTCGAGGCGGACGAAGTCGAGGTCGATGACGGCCGCCTCGAGGGCGGCGCGGGTAGCGGCCAGGATCTCGGGGGCATGGGCCTCGAGTTCGGCCAGCATCACGTCGGCGCGAAACAGGAAGTAGCCCGAGTTCCACAGGGCCCCCTCGTCGATCAGCCGCAGGGCGCCGTCGCGGTCGGGCTTCTCGACGAAGCGCTCGACCGCATGGTTGCCCTCGCCCCCCACCAGGGGAGGGCCGACGCGGATGTAGCCGTAGCCGGTGGCGGGCGCCGTCGGGGTGATCCCGAGGGTCATGATCGCCCCGGCCCGCGCACCGGCGGCGGCCGCCTTGGCGGCGGCCACGAAGGCCGGCGTGTCGCCGATGACGTGATCGGCGGCCATGATCAGCACCACGCTCTCGGGATCGCGACGCGCGGCGTGCAGGGTGGCGACCGCCACCGCTGCGGCCGAGTCGCGCCGCTCTGGCTCAAGGATGATGTCGGCCTGGATGCCGGCGTGCTGCAGCTGCTCGGCGACGATGAAGCGCGCATCGCTGCTGGTGAGCACGGTCGGGCGGGAGAACACGCGGGTATCGGCCAGCCGCTTGGCGGTCGCCTGGAAGGTCGAAGTGTCGGGATCGACGAGCGGCGTGAACTGCTTGGGCATGCTCTCGCGCGAGGCCGGCCACAGCCGGGTGCCCGAGCCACCACACAGAATGATCGGATGAATCAATCCGCCCGCAGCTTCGGCCATTCGATGACTCGCCTCGTGAAATGCTGGATGCATCGGGCCTTCCGGCCCGCCGCAGATCGCAGTGCAACAATCTGGTGATCTACCAGTTCGGCCGCGCTCACGCTACCTCGCGCAAATTGGGCGAGACCACCGGAGATTGAGTACGCTCCATATCCACCCACCCCGTCTATCGAGGTCAAAACCGGAGAATTGCCGGCGGATGCCCACCTGCACTCTCTGTCCGCGCTCCGTCAGCGTCCGCGCTCCGTCAGCGCCGGGTCTTGGGCGGCTTGCGCGTCGCCCGCTGCGGGCGTCCGATCGGGATGCGTGGTGTCTGCGCCGCCAAAGCGGCACGGGCGATCTCCTGAGGCCGAGGCGCGCCGCTGGCGATCCGCATCAGGGCTTCGGCCATTTCCTCGATCATCTGAGCCGATTCGCCTTCGAGGGTCTCCTCCGCCCGGATACCGTTGAGTTCGGGCGCGATCTCCTCGGCGGCCTCGCGCAGTTCATCGATCAGTTCGGCGGGAGACCAACGGGGATAGGACGTTTGCGGCATGGCCCATCATGCCAGGACGCCGGGGGCGCGACAACGCCCCGAACGGTTCAGGCCTCCGCGACGCAGGGCAAGAACCAGTATCGAGGCCGAGTTTCGCGGGATGGCGGAGACCGCCATCCTCCACGCTCGATGCCATTTGGGCGATCCGATACTCCGCGAACAACTCACGGTGCCAGCGATGCGTGAGGAGACTCGGTCGCCCGCCCGATGAGGCCGCATCGGCGCAAGCTAGCGACCGCCGGGGCCACCATTGGCGCTGCCGTTGGGAAAGGCCTGCTCCGGCCGGCTCGCATTGCCGCCAGCGGCTGAATTCGTGGTCACCGTGTCGGCTCCTGTCGCGCCATAGGAAATGACCACGTCACGGCTGTTCCCGGTGGTGTTCGGCTGATTCTGGACGATCACGCCACGGTGGCCATCCGGACCCACGAAGCCCTGCGCCGAAGCGGAGGACATCATCAGGATCGCGAAAACGCCTACGCTCGCTACGGGCATGGAAAATTTCATGGAAATCCCCAAAGTACAGATCCGGGAGATCAACCTTCGGCTACCAATGACTGTTCCTGTGGCGAAGGACCACTGCGGAGCTGGACAAGCGCTCGCGACAGGTCCTGCGTTCGACGCACCAGTGATCGAACGGCTGGGCGATAGGGGAGGGTCTGGTTTCGTGACCGATGTGGCAGCACAGAATTCCCGGACCGAAGCCACGAGGCGGCGGACCGGTATGCACAGACTGGAGCGGTTGCTGTGACGCCCTGAGCGAACGGACGTCCACCGGCAGCGAGCTTCGACGAAAGGCTCGAGGCCGAAACGACGCCGCGGATTTTTTGGGAGAGAAGCGCCGACGTCGCTTGGATTGATACGGCGCCGAAGTGGCGGAGACGGAGGAAGTCTCTGATCACTTACGTTAAAGTACTGCAAGAAAACGATTTTCTGGGCTGTATGTTGGGACGTTCGTACCACCCGAATGGCTCGCGAACAAGCCTTTCAAAGGACTGATCGTCGATCCGTTTGCTGGTCTGTACGGCAGGTCGTTGACCTATGAGTTCCACGGGATCGATTTTCATACCTTCAACGAACGCGTACACGACGAACGACAGCACGGATCGCTGCAGATCCTTCCGGGACCGGTCATCCTCGAGCGCAGCTCACGGAGCCCGTGTGAAAGACCGCGGTCATGGCGGTAGAGGATTGCTTCGTAGAAATGCGACCGCCGTCGCGCTGAAGGGGGCTTCAGGCCGTGTCGCACATTTGATGAAGCGGCGGGCATCCGCCACGAATTCTACGGCTGCAGGCGTCGGGTCGGCATGGTGTCGTTCCACGATCCGACGGAATTGCTTCAGCTGGTCCAGCAGGCGGAGACGGACGGCATGCTCGGTCTTGTCGAGGCCCAGCAATGCCACGGTCGCGCGTCCCTTGGCGGTGATGCCGACCGGAACCTCGTTGTGGAGGGCGATATGGTCCCGCGGATCCTCAGCGCAGTCCAGCTTGAGAAGAAGAGGCTCCTCCGCGGAAAGATCGGCCGTTGACCCCCGCGCCCTGGCGGTCTCGTCGACGACCGGAAAAAGGTTGCCCCTGTTGGGCGAATTGCAGAAGTGGCACGCTAGGAGCAGGTTGTCCCAGTCCTACGCAAGCCAGAAGTAGCCCAGCGCGACAGCCGGGACGTCCCGCGCCTGTCTGGTACGGGCCTTCGGACGCCAGTGTTCGACGTGTAGGAAGGCGTAGGGTCGGTCTGGCTTGCGGTCGTGTCCCAGACAGTGGTGTAGCTGATGGGTGGTCATCGGCGGTTGCCGGGTAGGGTCGGGTTGCGACAGCCAACCCTGAACCCGAAAGCCCCCCGATGACCGACGAGATGATGGCCCTGCGCGGCCTCATGGAGAAGAGCGCCGATGCAGATTTGCTGCGCGAGATGATCGGCTTTGCCGCCGAGCGGCTGATGGAACTGGAGGTGGGCGGCCTGACCGGCGCAGCCTTCAGCGAGAAGAGCGCTGAGCGCCTGGTCCAGCGCAACGGCTACCGCGACCGGGACTGGCAGACGCGCGCCTGCAGGGTCGAACTGCGCATCCCGAAGCTGCGCAAGGGTTCGTACTTCCCCGGCTTCCTGGAGCCTCGCCGCATGGCCGAGAAGGCGCTGACCGCGGTGATCCAGGAGGCCTACATCCAGGGCATCTCGACCCGCTCCGTCGATGACCTCGTCCAGGCGATGGGCGGCACGGGCGTGTCGAAGAGCGAGGTCTCGCGCCTGTGCCAGGAGATCGACGAACGGGTCGGCGCGTTCCTCGACCCACCCATCGAAGGCGAGTGGCCGTATCTCTGGATCGACGCGACCTACGTGAAGGTCAGGAGCGAGGGCCGCATCATCTCGGTCGCCGTCATCGTGGCGGTCGGCGTCAACAGCGTCGGCCGAAGGGAGGTATTGGGCATGGACGTCGGACCCTCCGAGGCCGAGACGTTCTGGACCGCCTTCCTGCGCAAGCTGGCCCGGCGCGGTTTGCAAGGGGTCAAGTTGGTGATCTCGGACGCTCACGAGGGCATCAAGGCCTCGGTGGCCAAGGTGATGAACGCCCCCTGGCAACGCCGCTGGGTGCACTTCATGAGGAACGTGCTCGCCCATGATGGCCGCAGCGGGCGGCGCGTCGTGTCGGCCTTCATCGCCACCGCCTTCGCCCAGGATGATGCCGAGGCGGCCCGTCAGCAATGGCAGCGGGTGGCCGACCAGCTCCGCCCCAAGATGCCCAAGCTCGCCGCCCTGATGGACATGGCCGAGCCCGACGTGCTGGCCTACATGGGCTTCCCGGCCGCCCACCGGGTCAAGCTGCATTCGACCAATCTGTTGGAGTGCCTGAACGGCGAGATCAAGCGCCGGACCGAGGTCATGGGCATACTCCCCAACGAGGCTGCCATCACCCGCCTCGTCGGCGCGATCCTGCTCGAACAGAACGACGAGTGGGCCATGCAGCGATCACGCTACATGACCCTGGAAAGCATCGCCCCGATCGGCGATGATTCCCTCATCAGCCTGCCAACCCTGACAGCCTGATCGTCCCGGCCCGAGCCGGTGATCGTGGTGGCCTCCAGCGAGCTACACCACGCTAAGGGACCAGGCTGTGTGAAAACGTGCTGATCTGGTAGAGTAATTTCCGATCTGAGGAGGTCGGGATGAAGCGCTTCATCGCAGGCGAGGATCGTCATCAGATCACGCTCCTTCCCGACTACCTGGACGACTACATCACTGCCAACAACCCGGTTCGCCTGGTCGAAATGTTCGTCGATGAACTCAATCTGAGCGCGCTGGGCTTCTCGGGCGCAGTGCCGGAGGCCACGGGCCGTCCCGCCTACCATCCGGCAACGCTGCTCAAGATCTACCTCTACGGCTACCTCAACCGCGTGCCGGCGAGCCACCGGCTCGAACGCGAGAGCCAGCGCAACATCGAGCTGATCCGGCTCACCGGCCGGCTGATGCCCGACTTCAAGACGCTGGCCGACTTCCGTAAGGACAACGGCCCGGCCATCCAGGCCGCCTGCGCGCAGTTCGTGGTGCTGTGCCGCCGGCTGAACCTGTTCAGCAAGGCCGTCGTCGCGATCGACGGCAGCAAGTTCAGGGCGGTTAACAACCGCGACAAGAACTTCACCGCCGCCAAGGTCGAAGCCCGGCTGACGCAAGTCGAAGCGAGCATCGGCCGCTACCTCGCGGCGCTGGACCGGGCCGACCGCGAGCCGAGCGACATCGCCGAGGCGCGCACGACGCGGCTCAACGAGAAGATCGCGGGCCTGCGCGAGCAGATGCAGGCTCTGCAGGCGATGGGCCGGCAAGTCGAGGCCGCCCCCGACGGCCAGGCCTCCCTGACCGATCCCGACGCACGCTCCATGGCGACCAGCGGCAAGGGCACCGGCATGGTCGGCGACAACGTCCAGGCCGCGGTCGATGCCGAGCATCACCTGATCTTGGTCCACGCCGTGACCAACGTCGGCAGCGACCGGGCGCAACTCGCACCGATGGGACTCCTGGCGCAAGAGGCGACGGGATGCGCCACGCTCACGGTGCTGGCCGACCGGGGCTACCTCAGCGGGGAGCAGGTGCTGGCCTGCGAAGGCACCCGCATGCTGCCCTGTGTGCCCAAGGCCCTGACCTCGGGCCACGCCAAGCGTGGCCTCTTCACGGGACAGGACTTCGTCTACGACGCCGAACAGGATCACTACACCTGTCCCGCCGGCCAGCACCTGACCAAGGGGGTGGCCCGGTCCGATCGTCGGACCGAAGACGACGCGTTGGATCATTACCGCAACCTGACGGCTTGCCTCGGCTGCGCGCTCAAGCCCCGCTGCACGCCGGCGGAGACGCGGCGGGTCAAGCGCTGGGTGCACGAGGGCGTGCTCGACGCGATGCAGGCACGGCTCGACCGGATGCCGGAGGCGATGAAGATCCATCGCCAGACCGTGGAGCACCCGTTCGGTACGCTGAAGGCCTGGATGGGCGCCACCCACTTCCTGACCCGAACCTTGGCCAAGGTCAGAACCGAGATGAGCCTGCAGGTTCTGGCCTACAACATGAAGCGGATGATCCAGATCTTCGGGGTCGGTCCGCTGCTGGTGGCCATCCGGGCCTGAGGCTCGCCAGTTCGATCCGTGACGCTCCCATGCGTTTGCGACCGGTGTCGGTAGAACCCGCATTCTCATACGGCCTCGGACACGACCGGACAGATACCCGCAGCGCTTGACCTAAAAACGCGGTCCCTTGGCACCGCCTCCCAACGCTACTCGACTGATTGGATACCCGTGGAACATGCTCTAAGCGTCGGGCGGCACGGTCATCTTGCCCGACTGCGCGAAGCGCCGCTTCACCCAGTGGCCTCGTGCAATCGCCGGACCTGCGAGGGCGTGAGGCCGAAGCGCCTGCGGAAGGTCCGGTTGAAGTAGGACAGGTCTCCGAAGCCAACATCGAAGGCGATTGCGCTCACCGGGCGGGTATCGTCGGCATCGGTGAGGCGCTGCATGGCGCGGTTGAGGCGCCGATCGAGGACGAAGCCTGAGAAGGTCTCGCCCACCGCCTGGAACATCGCCTGGACCTGGCGGCTGGAGATGCGCTGAGCCTGTGCCACGGTCTCGAGGCTGAGATTCGGATTGCCGAGACGCTGCTCGACCTCGGCCTTCAGCGCCTGGATCCGCATCGTGCGCCGGCTCGGACCCGTTGCATCAGCCTCGCAGCCGGGTTCGAGCACGATGAAGGCGAGCAACTGGGACAGGTGCTCGCGCACGAGGTCGGCGAGCCCCGGGGTCGCCACCGGAATCAGCCCGCGCAGCAGGCTCGCGCCGTACACGGTCAGGGTCTGCAGGCCCGGATGATCCCGGCTGATCCGCTGGAGCGTGCCGGCGTCGAGCCCGGCCAGCGGGCCCGTGAGCCCGGAACGCGCGATCGCGAGGACGTCGATCCGCTCGACGCCTATCGCGTCGAACACGGCGCCCCGGCTTGTCGCTACGAGCAGCGCGTCCCGTGAGCAGCAGGCGAGCGTGCGCCCGTCCTGTGTCACCTGCAGGCGCCCCACCGCCGGACGCACCAGCAGGATGCGCTCGACCGGCCCATCGTCGCACCAGCGCTGGGACGGCCCCAGCACCGAGGCGATGCCGAGATCGGGATCGAGGCGGATCACGGTCCGCCCCTGGAACGGAACGGCCGCCGCCCCGTCGATACGATGCGCGGCCGCGCTGGCGACCGCGTCGCCGGCAGGGGCCCTCACCGGGCCGGTCCAGTGCGGGCTGCCGGGAGCGCGCACCTATCCGGGGTCCGTTCGATCGTCATCGCTCCATCCGCCCGAAAGCTCTGCGCGGCAGTCCGCACCGGAACTCGCCTGAGTCCAAGCGAGGGTGTGGTGAGCATGCTAGAGCCACCGGGCAATGTCGAGATTTTACGCGACCTTGACTTTGGAATCATGAAATTTCGACATGCAGCACTTAGATTAGATGCATTTTAAACTGCATATCTGGCGATCCTCTTGTGTCCTTTGCACAGTGGTATCGGCCGGGCAGGTCCGGTGCGTGCCGTTCTCCAAGGACGGAAGAAGAGGGTTCGAACGATCATGCGGTACCTCCGTTTCGCCGTGGCTCTCGGGGCAGGGACGGCACTGGCCAGCCCGTCGGAAGCGCAGACCGCCGCTTCGGAGGTCGCCCTCGACGAGCTCTCGGTGACGGCCACCCGCGCGCCGCGGCGCATCGAGGAGGTCCCGCAGAGCGTTCAGGTCGTCGACCGCGAGCAGATCCGCCAGCAGCTCGCTCTAACGTCGAGCCCCTCCGCCGTCCTGTCGAAGCTGATCCCGGGATTTTCCACCTCCAACGGCACGATCTCGAGCGCTTCCGAGACCTTCCGAGGCCGCAACCTCTTGGTCCTGGTCGACGGCGTGCCGGTGAACACGCCGCTGCGCGACGTCTCGCGCATCCTCAACCTCGTCGATCTCAACGCCGTGGACCGGATCGAAGTGGTGGCGGGTGCCTCCAGCCTTTACAGCGCCGGCGCCACCGGCGGCACGGTCAACTTCATCACCCGCCGGCCCACCGACGGTGCTCCCATCGTCACCGTGAACACCGCGCTGCGGACCTTCACGGCCGATCCCGTTCATGGCGTCGCCCCCGAGACCTCGATCAGCGTGACCGGCAAGGTCCCGCAGGGGATCGACTACGCCTTCACCGGCTCAGGGCGCTTCGCCGCGCGCACCTATGACGGCAAGGGGCGTGAAATGGCCTCGGACGGGCTGCTCGGCCAGGGCGGCAGCGATCGCTTCCAGCTCGGCAACGTCAATCTCCGGCTCGGCTACGACCTCGATCTCGCCAAGCGCGTCGAGTTCGGCTTCACCCAGATACTGCTCAATCAGGACCCGCGCTACCTCACGAATTATAGCGCGCCGTTCGCCCGGCCGAACTACGCGCGAGCCTATCCGGGCCTGCCGGTGACGGAGGACACGCGCTCGTTCTTCCTGCGCTATACCGACCGGGACACGCCCCTGGGCAGTCTCTCGCTGTTGGGATTCTACAACGATATCAACAAGCGCTTCAATTATTCGGAGTTCTCCTACCCGGCGAACCCATTCGTCACGTACTCGTTCAACCCCAGCGCGCCGACGAGCCTCTCCAATCAGACGGCTCTCGCCACCGAGCGGGGCGGCATCAACCTCACCTTCGACACGGATCTCGGCACGCTGCTGCCCGGGCTCAAGCTGACCTGGGGCTCCGACGTGATCTCCGAATCGACGCGTCAGCGGGCGCGCGACGGAACGGACGTCTTCACGCCCCTGCAGCAGAACAGCTATGCGGGCTTTGCGCTGCTGCAACTGCCCGTCGGCGACCGCCTGACCCTGCGCGGCGGCATGCGCTACGAACATTTCGATCTCGACGTATCGGGATTCACTCGGCCGACGACCTTCGCGGCGACGGCGGCGCGCAACGTCCTCGGCTTCTCGACATTCGTGTTGCCGGCCCTCAACGTCACGGGCGGCAACTTCTCCTACTCGGCGCCGACCTTCAACGCGGGCGGCACCTTCCTGCTCGTTCCGGGCATCGACCTCTATGCGGGCTTCAGCCAGGGCTATGCGCTGGCCGATATTGGCGCCTTCACGCGCCGTGCCGGTCTGTCGCTCGCCTATGCCTGCCCGTTGACGCGGCCGACATGCCTGCCGGCCAACACCACCATCGCCTATTCGAGCATCGCGCCTCAGGCGCAGATCGTGAACTCCTACGATTTCGGCATCCGCGGCCGCAGCGGCATCTTCTCCGGGAGCCTGGGCGGCTTCATTTCGACCTCCGACGAGGGCACTACCTTCGACCCGCTGACCAACCGGCTGAGCCAGCAGAAGGAGGAAATCTACGGCGCCGAGTTCGTCGGCAACGCGCAGGTGACCGAGCGGCTGAACCTCGGCACCGTGCTGGGCTACCGCGAGGGCCGCTACGACACCAACCAGGATGGCCGCCTCGACAGCTACCTGCCGAACAACCGGATCGGCGCTCCGTTCCGGGCCACGGTCTCAGGCACATACCTGTTCGAGAACGGCGTGAGCTTCAGGCTAGAGGGCGAGGGCTTCAGCGGCCGCGACGCCCGCATCGATCTCACCGGCACCCGCTACCGGCTCAAGGACGCCTTCACGGTGAATGCCGCCATCGGCGCGCCCCTGGCGGGCGGCGAACTCTACGCCTCCGTCGACAACCTCCTCGACGCCACCTACTGGAACCCGACCGCGACCTCGGTACGCAACCTGACCGTCTACGGGCTCGGCCGGACCGTCACGGTCGGCTACCGCAAGACCTTCTGATCCGATGGTCACCCTGGAGGAGACGGACGACCTCGTCGTCCTGCGCTATCTCGGACCGGCGGAGCCCGGCGACGAGAAGGCCTATCTCGCAGCGCTCGACCGGGTCGGGGCGCATGCCTCGCCCTTCGCGCTGATCCTGGTGCTCGGCGGCATCGGCAAGCTCTCCGCCGCCTCCGAGCGCGCGCAGGCGCTGTGGTTCAAGCGGACGAAGGCCGATCTCGACCGGCTCTGCCGCGGACTCGTCATCGTCCGGCCGAGCTTCACCGAGGCGGGCGCCGACGTATTCCGCCGGCTCTGGCGCTTTCCGATCGCGATCGCGCCGGACGAGACCGCCGCCCGGTTGGCGGCGCGGGACTACCTCGCGTGAGGGCCGCCCCGACCGCGCGTCGCGCGCGCCTCTCGCTCTTCGGCGTGCTCGCGGCCCTCTACATGGCGCAGGCGATCCCGTCCTACCTCATCGCCGCCGCGCTGCCGCCGATCCTGCGAGAGGCCGGTGTCTCGCGCGCGGCCATCGGCTACCTCAGCCTTCTGTTCCTGCCGCTGGTCCTGAAGTTCCTCTGGGCGCCGATGGTCGACCGCGTGCGCCCCTTCGCGCGCGCGCACCGGGCGGGATGGATCGTGGCGACCCAGATCGGCGTCATCGGCTGCATCTTGGCGATGATCCCGCTCGGCCCTACCGAGGTGCCGGGCCTCGTCGCCGTGGGCTTCGTCGCCTCTCTGCTGATCGCGACCCAGGACATCGCTACCGACGGCTACGCCGTCACCCGCCTCCGGGCCGAGGACCGCGCCGTGGGCAACGCCATCCAGGGCGGCTCCGTCGCCCTCGGGGTCGTGGTCGGCGGCACCCTGAGCCTGGTGCTGTACCACCATGTCGGCTGGACCGGCATGCTACTCTCGGCGGCTGCGTTCTCGCTGGTGCCCCTCGCCGCCGCCTTCGCCATGCGGGAGGGGGCCCCTGCGGCGACTACCGCCCCGCGCCCGTCGATCCGCGCCTTTCTCGCCCGTCCGGAGGTGCGCACGATCCTGTGGGTCGCCCTCACCTACCGGGTCAGCGAAGGCCTCGTGAAGGCGATGGAGGGGCCCTACCTCGTCGATGCGGGCGTGCCGCTGACTCAGATCGGCTACCTCTCCGGCGCCTCGGCCATGACGGCGGGACTCGCGGGCTCGGGGATCGCCGCGCTGCTGGTCCGCCGTTACGGCACGGCCGCGACCCTCGGTCTCCTCGGCGGCCTGCGCACCCTCTGCTTCGCGCTGTTCACCGCCCATGCCCTCGGCGCGGTGGTGGGCCTGTGGCCGCTCTTCGGCGCGGCGGGGTTCCAGACGTTGATCCGATACATGGAGATCGTAGCCCTCTACAGCCTGTTCATGGCGGTCTCTTCCACCGACCAGCCCGGCACCGACTTCACGATCCTCGCCTGTGCCCAGCTGGTGGTCTACCTCGTCGGTTCGCTGATCTCGGGCAAGCTCGCGGACCTCCTCGGCTACGGCGCCCTGTTCGGCCTCGCCACGCTGCTCTCGGGCCTCGCGACGGTGGCCACCGTGCGGTTGCTCGGCAAGGACGGCGTGGCCGGTCGCCCTGGGGCGCAATCATGACTGCCGCGCTGTCCGGGCAGGCGCATGGCGCCGAGGACCAGGAGGAGACCCAGCGCCGCGCCGGTCCAGAACGGCAGTGCCGGCGCGATCCGGAACGCCGCTCCGCCGCAGAGCGCCCCGACGCCCTGCCCGAGGACGTGCACGCTCGCGAGCCATCCCGCCGCGACGGCCTGGGTCGGCTCCGGTACCCGGCTGACGAGGGTGGCGGTATAGGTCGGCGTCGCCAGGGCGATCCCCGCGCCCGCCGCGGCCGTGCCCAGCATCGCGATTTCGAGCGCGGGCGCGCCGGCGATCAGGGCGGCGCCGCCGGAAAAGCCCAGGAGCCCGAGGCACAGGTTGCGCCGCAGGTCGCGCTCCAGGCGCGGCACCACGAGGAGCTGCGTCAGGATCATCGTCACCGCGACGAGGGCGAAGGTCGTCCCGGCGAGGCCCGCGGCGGCCTCCGGCGCGAAGCCGAAACGCTGCTGCAGGAACAGGCCGAGCACGATCTGGATCTGCCCGAGGCCGAAGGTCAGGGCGAAGGCGATGGCGAGGAGCGGCAGGGCCCCGCGCAGGACGCCGCCGGGCCTCGCCGGCTGCGAGGACGATGTCCGCCCCGGGGCGAGGTCCGGCGCAGCGAGCAGCAGGAGCGGGCTGGCAGCGAGGATCGCCAGGGGGGCGAGCGCTCCGAACATCCCGGCGGCCATCGCCAGCGAGCCGAGGATGCGGCCCATCGAGAGTCCCGCCCCGAGACGGCCGAGGGCGGTCGGCTGCGCATCCTCCGGCACGGCCTGCACCAGGGCGGCCTGCGCGTGCGGCATCACCCCGGCCGCGCCCGCCCCATAGGCGACTCGTGCCGCGGCGAGGAGGACGAGGGCTCCCGTTCCGGACAGGCCGGGAAGGATCAGCGCCAGGCCGAACAGCAAGTGCCCGAGCACCATCAGGGCGGCGAGGCTCCCGAACAGCCGACGGAGGCGCCAGTCGCCTCCGAACGTCCCCCAGGCCGGTGCGCAGACCACGAAGACGACCGATCCGAGCAGGGCGACGCCGCCGATCGCGGCCGGATCCAGGCCGGTCCGCGCCGCGGTCACCGGCACCAGGGTTAGGATCGCGGACTGGCCGAAACCCACCGCCGCCGCAGCGAGCGCCAATCGCGTCGCCGGGCCGTGCGACGCAGCGCTCGCATCCGCTGAAATCATGAAGGCCCCCGTCGTCGATGCGCCATCTACCTATAAAATTTGAGTGAATTCAAGATCTGACTTATAGAAATAGAACAATTATATAGTTTATGGCGCGTCTTGCGATCTATTAAATCTTGGTTTATTGCGGAAGATAACTGAATGAAGGGGGGAGCATGGTCGCAATCGATATCACGTTCTTCGATCTTGCTTGTCAGGTCTCGACCCGCAGCTTCCTCAACAGTTTGATGCGGGAATGGACCGGCTGGTCCCTGCTCGCCGCGACCGGACCCGAGGCTGCCGGGGCGGTCTGCATGGTGCGTATCCCGCTCCCGAGTCGGGCATCCGCGGTCGAGATCGCGGTCGTCCATCTCTCCTGCGTCGGCCAGCACGTCTTCCGACTGCCGTTCCGCGAGCATCGCGTCGGCACCCCGCCCAGCGTCATGGCCTTCCCCGACGTTGCCGCGGCGATTGCCGCCGAGCCGTCCATCGTCGGGTCGCCGGCGCTGGAGTTCGCGCCCACCTTCCTGCGCCGCCTGTTCCAGAGCCTGGCTCAGGTCGAGGATGTCCTCGCCCGGGGCCCCGTGCGCTGCCCTTTCCCGGATCGCGATCCGACCTTCCTCGAAGCCGAGCAGGCCCTGCGCTTCGGCCACTCGGTCCATCCGACGCCGCGCAGCCGGGACGAGTTCACACCGGACGATTCCCGCGCCTTCGCACCCGAATACGCGCGCGGCTTTCCTCTCCGCTGGTGGTCGGCCGAACCGGAGGCGGTGTTCGGGGGCTCGTCGCGCGAAGCTGCAGCCGCGACCCTCAGCGCGGGCCTCGCCGCGGAGGATCCGAGCCTCGACCGGCAGATCCTTGCCGCTGCCGAGGGCCGGGTCCTCCTGCCGATGCATCCCTGGCAAGCATCGCGGCTCGCCCTCGATCCCGAGATCGACGCCCTGTTCCGCTCCGGGCACCTGCATGACCACGGCGCTGCTGGCGCCGACTGGTACGCGACCACCTCCCTGCGGAGCCTCTATGCGCCGCATGCCAGCTTCATGCTCAAGCACTCACTGAGCCTGAGACTCACCAATTCGCTCCGTCTCATCAAGAGCGTCGAATGCGAGCGCGGCCTCGTGGTCGATGGGCTCCTCCAGGGGACGCTGGGGGCGGAGATCGCCGCGCGCTGGCCCCGGTTCCGCATCCTCGGTGAACCGGCCTACCTCGCCCTCCGCCGAGCCGACGGAGCGGTGCTGCCGCAGACCATCGTCGCGCTGCGTGACAATCCCTATCGGGGCACCGCGCAGCGCCCGGCGGCGGTGCTGGCTGCCCTCTGCGAGGTCTATCCCGACGGACGGGGCAGCGCGCTCGCCGAGACGATCCTCCGGATCGCCGGGGTGGCGGGGCGGCGGGCCGAACCGGTGGCCGTGTGCTGGTTCGAGCGTTTCCTCGACATGGTGGTCGAGCCGATCCTCGAGATGCAGTGCGACCTCGGGCTTCTGTTCGGAGCACACCAGCAGAACCTCGTCCTCGGCCTCGCGGACGGCTGGCCGACGGACGCCGCCTTCCGCGACTGTCAGGGCACGGGCTACGTGCGCGAATTCCTGCCCGCCCTCCGCGCGGCCGGTCCGGGGCTCGACCTCGAGGCCGGCCACCTCTTCAGCGCAACCGAGGCCGCGCGGATCATGGCCTATTACCTCGTGGTCAATAGCGTCTTCGCGGTGATCGCCGCGATCTCCGTCGCGGGACTCGCCGACGAGGCTACGCTCACGGACTGCCTCCGGCACCGCGTCGAAGCGCTCGCGCGGAAGGACCTCCGGGACAAGACCTGCCTGCGCGCCCTCCTCGACGGCCCGACCCTCTGGAGCAAGGGCAACTTCATGATCTGCTTTCGCAACATCAACGAGAACACCGAGGTGACCGACCCCCTGGCGAACTATGTCGGTCTGACGAACCCCCTGGCGCCCGCCGTCCCGGCCGCGCACTCGGCTGGAGGCCGCTCATGACCCTGCGGGCCCGCATCAACGGCTTTGCCGGGACTCCCCTCGACGGCTGGAGCGGAACGAGCCGGCATTGGCCCGTCGCCGGGGAGCCACTCGCGATCGAGAGCCTGCCGCGCGATGCGCAGACGGCTCGGCTCCGGGCGGTACGGGGTGCCGAGGCGGTGGTGGAGGCGGACCTGCGCACGCCTGCCGGCGCCGATGCGGCGATCCTGACGCTGGTCCGTTCGGAGGGACGGCATCCCACCGACGCGGCGCTCGTCGCCTGCCTGATCGAGGCGGCGTTCCAGCGCTGCCCGTCGGCGCGGCAGCTGCGCGTCGCCGGCCTCGGGGGCGCCCCGGCCCTGGTCGGCCTCGCGCCCGAGGTCTGGTCGGAACCGGGGACCGCGGCGCCCGACGCCGTGATCGCGCGCGCGGACTTTCACCAGCTGCCCCTGCTCTGGCTGGCGCCCGGGACGCTGGCGGCCTATCCACTGATCCGATCACAGGTCGGGCCGGAGGATCGCCTGCCGCCCTTGCGGCCGCCGCAGCCAAACGGGGTGCTGTACCGGCGCTGGCTTCCGCACCTCGGCACGACCCTGTCCTTCAGGGCCATCGACCGGCGACGCGACCTCACCCTGTTCCACGGCTGGATGAACCAGCCTCGCGTCGCCTATTACTGGGAACTGGCGCAGAGTGAAGCGGATCTCGACCGCTACCTCGCCGACCAGGAGGCTGATCCGCACCTGTTCGGGGTGATCGGCTGCTTCGACGACGTACCGGTGGGCTATTTCGAGTTCTACTGGGCCAAGGAGGACCGCCTCGGTCCCTATTACGACGCGGAGGATTTCGACCGCGGCTGGCATGGCCTCATCGGCAACACCGACCATCTCGGCCGTCCCAAAACCCTGGCCTGGTTCAAGGCCGTTACGCACTACCTGTTCCTCGACGAGCCGCGCACGCGGAGGATCATGGGGGAGCCCCGGGCCTCGCATCGCAAGATGTTGAGCTACTGCGCGGATGCGGCCTACGAGAAGGTGAAGGAGTTCGACTTCCCTCATAAGCGGGCGGCCCTGGTCTGCTGCGAGCGCGAGCGCTTTTTCCGCGAGGTCCCCCTGTGAGCGCGGGGCCGCTGCCGGGCGGAACGCCGGTGACCGCGCCCCTCTGGCTCGCGCTGAACCGAGCGCTCATCGCCAAGACGATTGCCGAACTTGCCTTCGAGGAAGCGCTCGTGCCGGAGCCGACGGACCGCGACGGCACGCAGTGGCTGCTGCGCCTCGACGACGGCATCGCCTACAGGTTCGCCGCCGAGCTCAGGATCTGGGGCAACCTCGCGATCGATCCTGCCAGCCTGTTCCGCGTCGTCGGCGATCTCGCGAGCCCGGCCGGCGACGCCGCGGGATTCCTGGTCGATGCCAGCCGGGTTCTGGGAATCGAGCCTTCAACCTTGTGCACTTACATCGCGGAGGTGCTGAGCACGCTGGCAGCCGATGCCCGCATCACTGCGATCGGTAGGACGACGTCGGCGCCGGCCCTCCTGACTCTGAGCGACCGCATCCTGCAGGCCTATCTCGACGGCCATCCGAAGGCGCCGGCGAGCAAGGGCCGAATTGGCTGGGGGCTGTCCGACTTCGAAGCCTACGCGCCAGAATTCCAGCCCCACATCCAGCTCTACTGGATCGCGGCCGACCGTACCGTCTGCCGCCTGAGCTTGGAGCCCGGGCTCGACGAGAGTGACCTCCTCGCCGACGCCTTCGATGAGCGCGAGTGGACGCGCCTGGAAGAAGCCTGCCGCGCGCGCTGCGTGAACCGACAGCGCTTCCTGCTGCTGCCAGTCCATCCTTGGCAGTGGCAGAATCGGATCGCACTACAGTTCGCAGGGGAGATCGCTTCCGGGAGCCTTGTCCCACTTGGAACCTTCGGTCGGCCCTACCTGGCTCAGCAATCGCTGCGCACGCTTGCCCGCACCGAACCCGGCGGGCGACTCGATGTGAAGCTCGCGCTCACGATCCTCAACACCTCCGCCTGGCGTGGCGTGCCGGGCAAGTACATGGCAATCGGGCCATCCCTCTCAGCGTGGCTCGCTCAGAAGGCCGCCGCGGATCACACGCTTGCCAGCACCGTGATCCTGCGTGAGCGGGCCGGCGCCTTTTATCCGCATCCGGTCTACGAACGCATCGCTGACGCCCCGTACCAGTACCGCGAAATGCTGGGCTTGATCTGGCGCGACAGCGTCGAGGGACACCTTAAGCCCGACACCTCCGCTATGATGATGGGCGCGCTCATCAAAACCGATGCCGAGGGCCGCCTCGTGATCGGCGCCCTGATCGACCGCTCGGGCCTGCCTGCCGAGGCGTGGCTGGAGCGTCTTTTTGATCACGTTGCCGTGCCGCTCTACCACTTCCTCTGCTGCTACGGCGTCGGCTTCATCGCCCACGGTCAGAACGTGACCCTGATCCTGCGGGAGGGTACGCCCTGCGGCATGGCACTGAAGGATTTTCAGGGCGATGCGGACCTCGTCGACCATAATTTTCCGGAGGCGGACGACCTGCCCAAAGGGGTGCGGGAGACGCTCTTGCGCCGCCCGCCGGCCCACCTGCTCCAGCACCTACAGACCGGCCATTTTGCAAGCCTGCTACGCTTCGTCTCGGACGCACTCGTGCGAGAGCGAGGCTTACCCGAGATTGTCTTCTACGGCGCGCTAGCGCGGACCCTGCGCCGCTACCAAGCGACTCGTCCGGAGCTTGCCGCGCGCTTCCGCTTGTTCGAGCTGTTCGCGCCGACAGTGCCACGGATCTGCATCAATCGGGTGCGCCTTGCCCTCGGATATGGCGACGCGCCCGACCGACCGGTGCCACGGCTTGGCAGCGACCTGACCAATCCTCTGCATTACGCGGAGCGCCCTGCTTTGGCTCAGCCAAACAACACGACAGCCTCTCAGGAAGGATGCAGCGCCCAATGACGGACCACCTTCTTGATATCGCCGGTATTGGCATTGGCCCGTTCAATTTGAGCCTCGCGGCGCAGCTCGACGCTGTCGACGACCTTGAAGCGCTGTTTTTCGATCGCGCCCCAGTCTTCGACTGGCACCCTGGCATGATGCTGCCTGGAGTTTCGCTTCAAACCTCGTTCCTCAAGGATCTCGTCACCGCTGTAAACCCGACGAGCCCTTGGAGCTTCATGGCTTATCTCGTCGCGCAGAAGCGGTTCTACGAGTTCCTAAATGCCGAGTTCGAGGCGGTGCCACGTCGGGAATTCGCACAGTATCTCGCCTGGGTCGCAGCCCGGCTGCCTAGTCTTTGCTTCGGCAGCTCGATCTGCGAGGTCCGCTTTAAAGGGGGCGCCTTCCACCTTGATGGTGACCATGGCAGTGCCCGCGCCCGCAACCTTGCCCTCGGCGTCGGGCTTCAGCCGAACTTGCCCGACTTCGCCCAGAAGCTCGATCCGAAGGATTACGTCCACAGCTCGCAGGCTGCCTCGATCCTCGACCGTATCGCAGGCCGGAGGGTGGCGGTGGTCGGTGGCGGCCAAAGCGGCGCAGAGATCGCGCTGCACCTCTTGAACCGAGGGGCGGACGCGCCCGCCGCCCTCGCCTGGATTAGCCGGCGCCCAAACTTCCAGCCAATCGACGCGACGCCGTTTACGAATGAGCTGTTCACACCCGGATACGTCGAGAGCTTCCACGCCCTGCCAGACGCTCGCCGCCGCGCCACGGTGGCACGTCAGAAGCTCGCAGGAGACGGAATTTCCGCCATGACGCTCCAGGCGATCTATCGGCGCCTCTACGCCCTGCGGCATCTGGACGGCGAGTCGCTGGCCGCTAGCCTGATGCCGCACCGCACTGTGGTCGATATCGACCGAGCAGGCAGTGGCTACCGCCTCGTCATGCGCAACGGCTTCGATGACCGCATTGAAGTAGCCCATGCCGATCTCATAGTCCTAGCGACTGGCTATCACTACACGCTGCCGCCCTGCCTCGAGCCGCTGCGCGGACGCCTCACCCTCGACGCGGACGGCCGACCCGAGATTGGAGCTGATTTCTCCGCCGCCTGGGACGGTCCAGCCGGACACCGCCTTTTCGTACTCAACGGCGGTCTTGTAAGCCACGGCATCGCCGAACCCCAGCTTAGCCTCATGGCGTGGCGCAGCGGCATCATCATCAACGCCTTAGCGGGCCGCAAGGTCTTCGAAACAGATCCGCCATCCTCCCCTTTGACCTGGTCACCGCCTTATACCGAGCACGTCCCTCGACAGGGTGAAGGTCGAATGTGATCCTCCCCCGCTTTCACGGACACCTCTGATACGCTTCTTGCGGGCGGGGAAGGTGTTTGATGGCCAAGACGAGA
>NZ_JBYSXL010000076.1:0-20805 GCF_058782155.1 Methylobacterium sp. FW306-05-D | reverse complement strand
CCGCCGGGCCACCGCGTCCCGGGCGGTCTCCAGGGCGGCCCGGGCCGCCCGGCCCTCCGCGTGGATCGACGAGGGGTTGCCCGGCAGGGTGAGCGCCCGCGCCACGGCAGCCGCCACCTCCGGCCGAACCGGGGAGGTCGCGTTGTGGTCGAGATAGGCGCGGGGCGAAGTCATCCGGGAAAAACCACTGGCAGCGTCAAGGTGGAAAACGACAAATCCTTGCTTTTGCCCCCCACGATCATGCTA
The DNA here is from genome assembly GCF_058782155.1 of Methylobacterium sp. FW306-05-D. Classification (NCBI taxonomy): domain Bacteria; kingdom Pseudomonadati; phylum Pseudomonadota; class Alphaproteobacteria; order Hyphomicrobiales; family Methylobacteriaceae; genus Methylobacterium; species Methylobacterium sp. FW306-05-D. The sequence continues at coordinate 20,559 of NZ_JBYSXL010000076.1, read as the reverse complement.
AGGCCCGGACACGATACGTGTTCCGGTCGCCTCTCGTGCGGGGAACGCGCCGGTCCGAAGCTGGCTCGAGCGACGCTTGTTTAGAGCGATTCTAGTTCGCTAGAATTATTCTAAGAGCGCTTTTAGGTTCGTGGCCGGACGAGTCAAGGCACGCCTCACGGCTTTGCCCAGGCGTCGGATGCGCGCGAGTTCCCGCCGAGCCGGCGATCCACCGCGCGATGCCCGCCCGGGCCATCCGCTCAGGAGTGTTGGTTCCCATGCCCGAAGTCATCTTCACCGGTCCCGCCGGCCGTCTCGAGGGGCGCTACCAGGCGCCCAAGAAGAAGGGCGCGCCGATCGCGATCGTGCTGCATCCGCACCCCCAGTTCGGGGGCACGATGAACAATCAGATCGTGTACAATCTTTTCTACACCTTCGCCAATCGCGGCTTCGCGGCCCTGCGCTTCAACTTCCGCGGCGTCGGCCGCAGCCAGGGTGCGTTCGACCACGGCACCGGCGAGCTCTCCGACGCGGCCTCGGCCCTCGACTGGGTGCAGTCGGTGAACCCGGAGGCCCGCGCCTGCTGGATCGCCGGCGTCTCGTTCGGCTCGTGGATCGGCATGCAGCTGCTGATGCGCCGCCCCGAGATCGAGGGCTTCATCTCGATCGCCGCGATGGCCAACCGCTACGACTTCACCTTCCTGGCCCCCTGCCCCTCCTCGGGCCTGTTCGTGCACGGCTCCGAGGACCGGGTCGCCCCGGCCCGCGAGGTGATGCCGGTGATCGAGAAGGTGAAGACCCAGAAGGGCGTCATCATCGAGCACCAGATGGTGGACGGCGCCAACCACTTCTTCGACGGCAAGGTCGACGAGCTGACCCAGACCGTCGACACCTATCTCGACAAGCGCCTCGGCCCGAAGCCCGAGGCGGCCTGAGGCGCAGGCCGCGCCGCGGCGATCGGTGCAAGAATCCCGGCGGAGCCTTCGGCTTCGCCGGCTTTTTTCCGAGGATGGCCGGCTCTGCCCGGTGTCAGTTTCGCGGGATGCCGGTCGGGCCTACGCCTTGATGAGAGCCGTGAAATCCGACCATTGCTCGACGCGAAAGGCTCGCAGGTCACGGACCGAGCGGGCGAACCACGGGAGCTGCTTCAGGGCCATGACCGCGGAGAACAGCTTCGCCAGGTCCTCGTCGTTGCTGGTGTACAGGCTTCCCTGCACCCAATCGAAGCCGTGTCCCGAAAGCGTCGTGCGAATGTCGCTGTAGGCCTGCGAAACGCCCCTGGGATGGTGGGCCTGCGCCTCCGCGACCACGAGGTCGAACGCGATGGCGAACATCAGCGCTCCCGGGGATCGTCCAGGATGTCGGCGAGCCGGTAATCGACTTCCTCACGCGTCTCCAGCACACGAATCCGCATCGTCCGGTCGCCGTCCGGAAGCGGATCGCCCACGCTGATGATCTCATAGACGGGGCCGACCTGCCCGAAGCGGCGCCAGGTTCCGAGCAAGCTCTGGACGTTGGAGACGGAGGCGGGCGCCATGTCGTTCATGCGGATATCCTACAGCGATTCCGGCGAGTGCCTAGCGGAGAACGAAGACGGGTCTCGTCCTCACGCCTTGGCGTGCACCACCGGCACGGCCGGCGCCCCCTCCCACTCCGAATGGGCCGGGATCGACTCGCCCTTCATCACGATGGTGAGCGGGCGCAGGCGGGCGTAGGCGCCGACCTTGGTGTCGTAGAGCACCGTCGAGAAGGCGCCCACCGAGACGCCGCGGCCGACCTCGACCCGGCCGACCTTCATGATGCGGTCCTCGTAGAGGTGCGTCTGCAGGGCGGAGGTGCGGTTGATGGTGGCGAAGTCGCCGATGGTGACGCAGTCGAACTCGGTGATGTCTGTGGTGAGCATGCACACGCCCTGGCCGACCTTCACGCCGAGGAGCCGCAGCATCCAGGGCAGGAAGGGGGTTCCGACGAGGTGCTCCAGCAGTACCTTGCCGGCGAGACCCCAGTACAGCACCGCGACGGCCTCGGTGCGCATGGCCCACCACGACCACATCGGCTGCATGCCGGGCTTGTAGACGCCCATGAGCAGCCACTTCACCGCGATCACCGTGAAGGACTGGATGAAGGCGATGGCGACGGAGACGGCCACGAAGCTGACCGCGAGGCCGGTCCAGTCCTGGGCCAGGATCGCCGGGTAGAAGTAGAAATCGATCGCCGAGATCGCGAGGGTGATGAACAGCATCGGCGAGAACGAGGTCGAGAACGCCTCGAAGATGCCGCGCCGGAGCTTCGGGCCGATGCCGGGCTCGTAGGTCTGGGTGTTCGAGCCGAGATCGACCCGCTGGCGCGAGGGCAGCTTGATCGGCGGCGAGCCGAACCAGGTGTCGCCCGGATTCATCAACTCGTTGGCCGGCGGCTTCGACTTGATGCCGATGAGCACGTCCTGCGGGATCACGGCGCCGGGCGGCACCACGGCGTCGTTGCCGACGAAGACGCGCGGGCCGGTCTGGACCTCGTGCATCGTCATCCAACCGCGCCGGATCTCCTCCTCGCCGAACACCACCTCGTCGGCGATGAAGTTGCGCGCGCCGATATCGGCCAGATCGTAGCGCCCGGCGAGGTTGGTGGAGATCTCGGCCCCCTGCCCCATCCGGGCGCCCATCAGGCGGTACCAGGCCCGCATGTAGACCGTGGCGAACAGGGAGGAGAGCGTCTCCAGCGTCACCTCGGCGGCCAGCGCCACCGCCCATTTGCGCATGTAGAAGCCGCTGTAGATCGAGTGGGTGCCCGAGGAGACGCGGGGCAGTACGACCCAGCGGATCGCCGCGATCAGCAGCACGGTGCCCGCCGTCATCAGCATGGCGGTCGGCCAGGTGAGCAGCGGCAGGTACCAGTGATAGTCGATGTCGGTGATGTCGCCGAGGGAATCGCTGAGCTGGTCGAAGATGTAGAAGGCCGGGAAGATCGGCAGCAGGCCGATGGCGGGGATCGCCGCCAGCAGGAAGGTGTAGAGCGCCGCGAAGGCGAGGCGCCGCCCGGGCGAGGCCGTGGCCGGCGCGGGCAGCGCCTCCGGGTCGGCCGCGCCGACCCTGCGCCCGGGCGAGCCGTCCCAGATCTCGGCCGCACCCACCCGCGTGCCGGTCGGGATGGTGGTGAGATCGCCGATCTCGGCATGGTCGCCGATGACCGTGTCGGGACCGATGACGCAGGAGGCGCCGATGGCCACATCCGCGCCGATGCGGACGCGCCCGATGATCAGCGCGTCGCCCACCACCTCCGCGTTGGCGATGACGAGGCGCCCGCCCAGGGAGGCGCCGGGGCCGACGCTGAGGAGGTCCGGCGCGCCGATCTCCGCGTCGGAGATCAGCGCGTCCTGACCGATATCGGCGCCCAGGAGCCGCAGGTAGAACACGATCGCGGGCGAGCCCTGGAGCCACTTGATGTGGACCAGGGGCGTCAGGCGCTGCGCCAGCCACCAGCGGTAATAGTAGACCCCCCAGAGCGGATAGCGCCCGGGTTTCGTGCGCCCGAGGATCAGCCATTTGGCCGCCACCGCCACCGCGGCCGTCACGGCGTTGATGCCGATATAGACCAGGAGCAGGACGGCGAGTTCGCCGAAGAATCCGAGCCCGCCGCCGGTGAGCAGCAGATAGGTCACGAAGATGCCGAGCCATTGCGCGGTGGCGAGGGCGATGACGAAGGGCAGGGCCGCGGCTTGCGCGAGGCCGCAGAGGAAGCGCCGCCGCAGCGAGGGAGCCGGGAAGCTGAGATCGCGGATCGCCATCTCGGTGCCGACGCCGCCGGTGCGGGCGATGAGCGTGTCGGCCATGGCCCGCAGGGTGCGCTGGCCGTAGACGTCCTGCAGGGTGATGGCGGCGAGGGCCGGCACTTCGCGGACCGCGCCGACGAAGCGGGCGGCCAGCAGCGAGTGGCCGCCGAGATCGGCGAAGAAGTCGCCCTCGAGGGGAATCGCCTGGTTGCCGAAGATGCGGTTGGCGGCGGCGAGCAGCACCGCCTCGGTCTCGTTGCGCGGCGGCTCCTGCTCGCCCGACGTGTCGGCCACCGTGAGGGTGGCGATGCGCAGGGCCTTGCGGTCGACCTTGCCGGAGGTCAGGCGCGGCAGCACCTCCACCGTCTCGAAATGGCCCGGCACCATGTAGGGCGGCATCTGCTCGGCGAGCGTATGGCGCAGGGCGGCCTTGTCGATCTCGGTGCCGCGCTCGGGTACCAGGAAGGCGACCAGGCGGTCGACCCCGTCGTCCTGGCGCAGCACCACGGCCGCTTGGTTGATCCCCGGCAGGACCTGGATGCGCGACTCGATCTCGCCGAGCTCGACCCGGAAGCCGCGGATCTTGACCTGGTCGTCGATGCGGCCGTGGAACAGGATGTTGCCGGCCGCATCCAGGGAGACCGCGTCGCCGGAGCGGTACAGGACCGGGTCGGTCCCGTCCGAGGCGTAGGGGTTGGCGATGAATTTTTCCGCCGTCAGTTCGGGGCGCTTCAGGTAGCCCTTGGCGACGCCGGGGCCGCCGATCAGGAGTTCGCCCTGCTGCCCCCGCGCGAGAAGCTCGAGCGCCTCGCCCGCGACATACACCGAGTAATTCGGGATCGGGCCGCCGATGGTGACGGGCACGCCCGGCCGCATCTCGGCGGCGGTGGCCACCACCGTGGCCTCGGTCGGCCCGTAGGTGTTGAAGAGTTGTCGCGAGGCCGTCGCCCAGCGGGCGACCAGGGGCTCGGGCAGGGCCTCGCCGCCGAGCAGCACCAGGCGCACGCTCGGCAGGTCCCGCGAGATCATGGCGAGCAGGGTCGGCACCGTGTCGAGGACGGTGACGCCGGCCCGGGCGATGATGTCCGGCAGGCTCTCGACGTCGCCCATCATGGCCGGCGAGGCCACGAACAGCGTCGCGCCGACCAGGTAGGGCACCCAGATCTCCTCCATTGAGAGATCGAAGGCGACGGAGGCGCCCTGGAAGACCACGTCGTCCGGCCGCATGCCGTAGAGCGCGTTCCCCGAGCGCAGGAAGTGGCAGATGTTGGCGTGGCTGATGACGATGCCCTTCGGCACGCCGGTCGAGCCCGAGGTGTAGATGAGGTAGGCCGGGTGCTCCGGCGTCAGGCCCGCCGCGCGCGGGTCCGGGAGCGCGGCCTCCGCCGGCGTCGCGGCGGCGAGCCCGGCCACCGTCAGGCTCGGGGTGCCGGCGGGTGCCTGCGGCTCCAGGGCCGGCGAGACCAGGAGCGCCTTGGCCTGGGCGTCGTCCAGGCAGACCGCGACGCGGTCGGCCGGGGCCTCGGCGTCGAAGGGCAGCCAGGCCGCACCCGACAGGGTGATGCCGATCTGGGCGATCAGCAGGTCGGGCCCCCGCGCCATCCAGAGGCCGACCACGTCGCCGGGGCCGATACCGCGATGACCGAGTCCGCGGGCGATCGCCCCGGCATGCGCCTCGACCTCCGCATAGGTGAAGGCCGGATGGCCGCCGTCGGGGCCGGTGCGGGCGCCGTCGACGAGGGCCGGATGGTCGGGCCGCGCCCGGGCGCTCGCGCGGAAGATCTCGCTGAGGGTCTCGTCGCGGATGAGGTCGGGGCGGACCTCGCCGCGCAGGACCGCCCCCGGGCCGGCCGCGTCCGTCGAGGGACTCGTCTCCTGTGGCCCGCGCGCTGCCGCCCGGGGCCGGGTCGTCTCGGCGAGACTGGTCATCCGCTGCTCCGCTGCCGGCGCCCGATCGATCGGGTGCCGTCCTCCTGGCCGGGTAGGCGCCCGGATCGCGCCGAAATCACGGCGCGTCTAGCACGTTTGGACGGCCGGCTTGAACCGGGATTGAACGCGTAGGACGGGCAAGTGGACCGCCGAAGTGGACTGGCAGGTCAGGCCCAGCGCCACCCGGCCCGGTCGAGGACCAGGACGCTGCCCTGGCGGATTCCGATGCGGGGCGCTTCGCGGATGCCGAGATGGCCCCGGATCACCAGGATCGCCCGGGCGACGCCGCCATGGGCGACGATCACGGTGGGCCGCGTCAGCGCGGTGATGGCGGGCGTGACCCGCTCCACCAGCATGGCGTAGCTCTCCCCGGTGCCGCCGGGGGGACGATAGCCCCAGCGGTCGCGGTCGCGGGCGAGCGCTCCGGCGGAATCCCAGCGCCGGATCTCGGCCCAGGTCGAGCCCTCCCAGGCGCCGAAGCTGATCTCGGTCAGGCGGGGATCGAGACGGTAGCCCTCCGGGTCGAGGCCGAGGGCCGCGCGTAGGGTCTCCATGGTCCGCCGGGTCCGGGTCAGCGGGCTCGCGACGAAGTCCATGTCGGCGAGATCGGCGCCGCCGGTGGCCCCGGCGAGGCGGTCGCCCACCGCGCCGGCCTGGCGCAGGCCCTCGGCGTTCAGGTCGATGTCCCGCTGTCCTTGGAGCCGCCCCTCGGCGTTCCAGTCGGTCTGGCCGTGGCGGATGAAGTAGATCGGATTCACGGCCTCATGCCCGCCGCTCGCCGGAACGGCCGAGCCGGGCTATCCGTTTGCGCACTCACATCCTGGCCCTGCACATCCTGGCCCTGCATCTCGGCGGCCGCCCCGGTCCGCCCGTCACCGAGGGAGCGAGTCTCATCATGTCGAAGCATCACGGCAAGCATCGCCGGGGCCAGAGGTCGGAAGAAACCGGGGCTTCGGCGTCGCAGCGTGACGTTTCGCACCGCAAGGACGGCGCGCATCCCAAGGCCGATCCGCATCGCAAGAAGGACAAGGCGCGCCGGGCCGGGCACCCGCCCTCCTCCGCCCACTGGGCCCGCGCGGCCGAGAGCCTGGCCCGGGCGGCCGTCGAGACCGTGGACCACCGCCCGGCGCCCGCCGCCCCCGGCATCGCCACCGTGCAGCCGGGACGCCGCTGCGACCTCGGGGCGATCGATCCGGACGCCGATGGCGGCCTCGACAAGGACGAGGCGAAGGCGGCGCTCGTCACCGAGCGCGCCCGCATCGTCGCCCTGCAGGAGCGGCTCTACGCCGAGCACAAGCGCAGCCTGCTCGTCGTCTTCCAGGCCATCGATACCGGCGGCAAGGACGGGACCATCCGCGCCGTGTTCGAGGGCGTGAACCCGCAGGGCTGCCGGGTGTGGTCATTCAAGGTGCCGAGCGCCGAGGAGAGCGACCACGATTTCCTGTGGCGCTACCACGCCAAGGCGCCGGCGCGCGGGATGATCAACGTGTTCAACCGGAGCCATTACGAGGACGTCCTCGTGGTGCGGGTGAAGGATCTCGTGCCCGAGCCGGTCTGGCGGGCCCGCTACGCGCAGATCAATGATTTCGAGCGGATGCTCGCCGCCTCCGGCACCACCGTGCTCAAGTTCTTCCTCCACATCTCGAAGGACGAGCAGAAGGAGCGGCTGGAGGCCCGCATCGCGAACCCGGACAAGCACTGGAAGTTCGACCCCGCCGATCTCGTGGAGCGCCGATCCTGGGACGCCTACCAGGCGGCCTTCGCGGATGCGCTGACCGAATGCTCCACCCGCCAGGCGCCCTGGCACGTGGTTCCGGCCAATCGGAAGTGGTATCGCAACCTCCTCGTGGCCCGCACCATCGCCGACACCCTGGAGGCGATGGACCCGCAATTTCCGGAGGCAAAGGCCGGGATCGCGGGGACGACCGTTCCGGATTGACCCGGTGCGGCGATGAACCCGAAGGTTGTATCCGGCGTCTCGCGGGGCCCGCGCGACCGATGGGAGCCCAGGCATGCTGACTGTCCGTGACGTCGCCGTGTCGGGCTACCGGTCGCTGCGGGCGATCCGCTTCCCCGTGGGGGGGCTCTCGGTCTTCATCGGCGCCAACGGCGTCGGCAAGACCAACCTCTACCGGGCGCTGGAATGCCTGCAATCGGCCGCCACCGGCATCCTGATCCGGAATCTGGTGGCCGAGGGCGGCATGGAATCCGTGAGCTGGGCCGGCACGCGCAAGGTCCACGAGTCGGCCCGGATCCGCTGGAGCGTCGAACTCGCCGACGACGTCACCGGCCTGGCTTACGACTATGCCGTCGAGGTCGGCTGCAAGCCGCCCAAGGCCGCGGCCGGCTTTCCTCTGGAGCCCGAATTCAAGACCGAGCGGCTTCGCCTGATCTCGGCCCGGCGACCCGCCACCCTGCTCCACCGCGACGGGCCGGGCGGCTTCCTGCGCGACGCAGAGGGGCGCAAGCGCAGTCTCGGGGACGATCTGCTGTCGTCCGAGACGGTGCTCGGCACCATCCAGGACGGCGGCGCCTATCCGGAACTGCATCAGGTCCGCAGCGCCCTGACGGCCTGGCGCTTCCACCACGATTTCCGGACCGACGCCGCCTCGGCGCTGCGTCGCCCCTGCCTCGCGGTGACGACCCCGACCCTGTCGTCGGACGGCTCGGACCTCGCCGCCGTGTTCGCGACGCTCGCGCATATCCGCCAGGACACGGTCGACCTCGCGGCAGCCGTGGACGACGCCTTCCCCGGCGCCCGCCTGGACCTTCCGGTGCCGGGGCGCCAGGCCCGGTTCGGGATGGTGTTTCCCGACTATCCGAAGCGGGTCTTCGAGGCGGCCGAACTCTCCGACGGGACGCTGCGGTTCCTGGCCCTCGCCGGCGCCCTGCTCGCCTACCGGCTGCCGCCGTTCATCGCCCTCAACGAGCCCGAGACCAGCCTGCATCCCGACCTGCTGGAGCCCCTCGCCCGCATGATCGTGACGGCCTCCGGGCGCACGCAGGTCTGGCTGGTGACCCATTCCGAGCGCCTGGCCGAGGCCATCCTGGCCCAGGGCGGGACGCGCCCCCACCGGGTCGTCAAGCGCGAGGGCGCGACCTGGATCGACGGCCTGAAGCTGTTCGGCGCCTTCGACGAGGACGATTGAGGCGGCGCGCCGCCGACCGTCACTCCTTGTCGAGGCTGAGGTCCGGGGCTTCCGGGTTCTTCATGCCGACGACGTGGTAGCCGGCATCGACGTGCAGGATCTCGCCGGTCATGCCCTTGCTCATGTCCGAGACGAGGTAGGTGGCGGTCTCGCCGACCTCCTCGATGGTCACGGTGCGCCGCAGGGGCGCGTTGTACTCGTTCCACTTGAGGATGTAGCGGAAATCGCCGATGCCGGAGGCGGCCAGCGTCTTGATCGGGCCGGCGGAGATCGCGTTGACGCGGATCTTCGAGGGGCCGAGGTCGGCGGCGAGGTAGCGCACGGAGGCCTCGAGCGCGGCCTTGGCGACGCCCATCACGTTGTAGTGCGGCATCCATTTCTCGGCGCCGTAATAGGTCAGCGTGAGGAGCGAGCCGCCGTTCGGCATCAGCTTCTCGGCGCGCTGGGCGATGGCCGTGAACGAGTAGCAGGAGATCAGGAGCGACTTGGTGAAGTTCGCCTCCGAGGTCTCGACGTAGCGACCCGTCAGCTCGTCCTTGTCCGAGAAGGCGATGCAGTGGACCACGAAGTCGATGCCCTCGGGGAACACTTCGGCGGTGGCGGCGAAGACCGCGTCGATCGAGGCCGGATCGGTGACGTCGCAATGCCCGACCACGTGGGCGTCGAGTTCTCGCGCCAGGGGCTCGACGCGCTTCTTGAGGGCGTCGCCCTGGTAGGTGAAGGCGAGCTTGGCGCCGTGGGCGGCCGCGCTCTTGGCGATACCCCAGGCGATCGAACGGTTGTTGGCGACACCGAGCACCAGGCCGCGCTTGCCGGCGAGGAGACCGCCGACGTGATCGTGAACCGGGTGCGTGTCCGCCATGTGTCACCTGAGCGAGAGCCGTGGCGCGTGCCGACAAGGCCCGTCGGGCGACGGATCGGCGTGTTCGCGCCGGGCATCCTTAGCGGAGGCGCGCCTGGGACGGAAGTCCGGCGCCTGACAGCGCCGGAGGGCCGTCGCGCCTCCGGCGAAGCCCCGGACGGCCGGCTCCGTCAGGCCGCCCGGTCAGCCGGCCTTGGCCGCGCGCCGGGCCCGGGCGAACTCGGTGAGCGCCGGGTCTTCGCTGCTGGGCAGCATCACGGCCGTGACGGCCAGGAGGTCGCCCCGCGTCCCGTCCTTCTTCGGCAGGCCCTTGCCCCGGAGGCGGAAGGTGCGGCCCGAGCCCGTCATCGGCGGGATCTTCATCTCGACCGCGCCGGTCAGGGTCGGCACCCGGATCGGGCCGCCGAGGATCGCGTCCTCCAGGGGAACCTCCACGCTGCCGCGCAGGTCCGCGCCGTCCACGGTGAAGCGGGCATGGGGCAGGATGCGGATGGTCAGCAGGGCGTCCCCCGGCGCGCCCCGCAGGCCGCCGGGATTGCCGAGGCCGCGCAGGCGGATGGTCTGGCCGTCGACGACGCCCTTGGGCACGACCACGTCCACGTCGCGGCCCCCCGGCAGGGACAGGCGCAGCTTCTCCTCGCTCGCGACCTGCTCCAGGCTCACGCTGAGCTCGGCCGCCACGTCCTCGCCCTTGACCGGGCCGCGCTGCGGGCCGCCCGGGCCGGCGCCGGCCGCCCGGAAGGCGTCGCCGAACAGGTGGGAGAAGATGTCCTCGCCGATGCCGCCGCCCCCGCTGGGACCGCGGCCCCGCGCGGCGCTCTCGAAGTCGAAGCCCCCGCCGCCGCCGCGACCGCCGCCGAACCCGCCGAAGCCCTCGAAGCCGGTCGCACGCGGCTTGCCGTCCGCGTCGATCTCGCCGCGGTCGAACTGCGCGCGCTTGCCCGCATCGCCCAGGATCTCATACGCGCTGTTGGCCTCCGCGAAGCGGTCCTTGGCCTTGGCGTCGTCCTGATTGCGGTCGGGATGGTAGGCCTTCGCGAGCTTGCGGTAGGCCTTCTTGATGTCGGCTTCGCTGGCGCCCTTGGAGACACCCAGCACATCGTAGGGATTTCGCATCGGTCTTCAGGATTCTCGGTGCCGCCTGGAACCGGGCACGGGCCCGGCTCCTTCGGATTCGTCTGTCATGTGGACGGCCTGTTGCTTCTCTGCAACGGTCTCGCGCAAGAATTCGCTGCGATTGGCGCGGCGTCAACGCTTCTGTTCGCCCTGCGATCCGAACGGACCCGAAACCGCCCCCGGCGATGGCCTCAGGAGGCCGCCTTCGCGGCCCGCACCCGGGTCAGGGTCCAGTCCCCGCCGGAGGGCTTGCAGCCGGTTCCGCGCACGAAGCGGCTGCCCGCCGGCGAGATCACCGAGGCGAGGAAATCGCGGCAGACGAGATCGTTGGCGACGTAGGGCAGGCCGGTGGGATTCACCGAGCCGCGCAGGGTCGTCTCCGGGTTGTCCCACTTCACCGGGCGGCCGTTGCCCTGCGGATCGAGGGCGACCGCCAGGGCCGCGTTGGCGCGCCGCCAATCCTCGGCGCCGAGGTCGTTGCCGAAGCCGAGGGGGCGCTTGTCGATGCTGCCCGTGCTGGTCGGCTCGTCGGGCAGCGCCGGGCTCGCCGGATCGCCGCGCTTGGCCGCCTGCACGACGGGGCCGGACGCCGCCGCGGTCTCCTCCGCCTGGAAGGTGATGATCGGCAGCCCGCAGCCGCCGAGGCCGAACAGCAGGCCGAGGCCGACGGCCTGCGCGGCGCGCTGCGGCACGGTCCTCGACCGGCGACGGACACGAATTTCTGGGACGGCCTGGGCTTTACAGTCGCGCCGACGCATTACACCTGATCTCAAACGACGTGTTGGGCCGAAAACGTTCGTGTCCCACGTCGGTGCCCCCGACCCGGATCTCACCACAGGATTACGCCTTGGAACGGTTAAGGATCGATGATCCCGCGTCCCGGAGTTCCGCCGGGGATGCCCTCGGGCCGGACGGCGACTTCACCCGCGCCGCCGATCCCTGGGCGCTGTTCGCGGCCTGGATGGCGGAGGCCGAGGCCTCGGAACCCAACGATGCCAACGCGATGGCACTGGCCACGGCCGGGGCCGACGGCCTGCCGGACGTGCGCGTGGTGCTGCTGAAGGGCGTCGATGCGCGCGGATTCGTGTTCTACACCAACGTCGATTCCGCCAAGGGCGAGGAACTGCGCGAGAACCCGCAGGCCGCCCTGGTGCTGCACTGGAAGAGCCTGCGCCGGCAGGTCCGCGCCCGCGGCCCGGTGAGCCGCGTCACGGCGGAGGAGGCGGATGCCTATTTCGCCAGCCGCGCGCGCAACAGCCGCCTCGGCGCCCATGCGAGCCGCCAGTCGCGCCCCTTGGCCGACCGGGCGACCCTCGAGCGCGAGGTCGCGGCCCTGGCCGAGCGCTACGGCGAGGGCCCGGTGCCGCGCCCCGAGAACTGGACCGGCTTTCGCATCGCCCCGGTCTCGATCGAGTTCTGGCAGGACGGTCCTTTCCGCCTGCACGACCGGGTCCGCTTCACCCGCGACGGCGGTCCCTCCGACGGCGGCCCCTGGCGCGGGGCGCGGCTCTATCCGTGACGCCCGCGCCGCCGTGCTGCGTCGCGGGATGACCCTGGATTTTAGGACCCGCGCCGCTTAGACCTGAGCGTGGCGCGGGGGTTTCTCGGCGGCACGGCGGTCTCGCCGGCCGGAGGCCTCCCGATCCTGAAGGAACGGTCTTGGCCTCATCCAACGAACGCCGGCGCATCATGCTGCTCACGGGGGCGAGCCGTGGCATCGGCCACGCCACCGTCAAACGGTTCTCGGCCGCCGGCTGGCGGGTGATCACCTGCTCGCGCCACGCCTTTCCGGAGAACTGCCCCTGGGAGATGGGGCCGGAGGATCACCTCCAGGTCGATCTCTCCGATCCGCAGGATACCCTGCGGGGCATCGAGGAGGTGGCCGGGCGCCTCGCCGCCGAGGGCGGCCTCCTGCACGCGCTGGTCAACAACGCCGGCATCTCGCCCAAGGGCCCGCAGGGCGAGCGCCTGGGCGCCATCGCCACCGATTTCGGAGCCTGGCAGCGGGTGTTCCAGGTCAACCTGTTCGCACCCCTGCTCCTGGCCCGCGGCCTCTGCGAGGAGCTGACCCGGGCCAAGGGCTCCATCGTCAACGTCACGTCGATCGCGGGCTCGCGCGTGCATCCCTTCGCGGGGGCCGCCTACGGCACCTCCAAGGCGGCCCTGGCCGGCCTGACCCGGGAGATGGCGAGCGATTTCGGGCCCCTCGGCGTCCGCGTCAACGCGATCTCGCCCGGCGAGATCGACACCGCGATCCTGTCGCCGGGCACGGACAAGATCGTGGCCGGGATTCCGCAACGCCGGCTCGGCACCCCCGACGAGGTCGCCAAGGCGATCTACTTCCTGTGCACCGAGGCCTCCTCCTACGTGAACGGCGCCGAGTTGCACATCAACGGCGGCCAGCATGTCTGACCGGGGGGCGCGCCGCGCGCTTCTCATCGGGCTCCTGATCGCCGCGGCCCCCGCCTGCGCGGAGCCGTCGGTGACGATCCTCGACCTGCCGTTCCGGGCCCGGGCGCTCCGGGGGCCGGGCAGCGAGGTCGCCATCGCTGTGGCGACCTCCGGCCTGCTGCCCCTCGCCCGGCCCCGCAGCGCCGATCCGGCCGCGGTCGAGCCGGAGGCGCCGATCGCCGTGGTCTGGGGCGATGCCGGCGGCGCGGCCCTCAGCCTCGTCGACGGGCAGGTGACCACCACCCTGCTCGGCGCCGAGGCGGTGGAGGGGCTGGCGGCCGCCGAGACCCCGCGCGGCGCCCTGCCCGGCTCCCGGCGCGCCGTCTCCGGTCCCTTGAGCGCGCATCTGGCGAACCCCGTGCCGGCCCTGGCCAGCGGCCCCGAGCAGGCCGGAAGCCTCGTCCTCCGCGAGCGCCAGCCCGTGGCGATGGGGGGCGACCCGAAGCCCGTGCCGGTGGCGACCACCACGCTCACCCCCGCTCCCGACACGGCCTTCGCCCTGCGCCGGCCCCGGATCGGGCGTCTGGACGGCAGGCCCGTCGTCCTCGCCGTCACCGTCGCCCCCACCGGCGGGGCCGCCCTCGCCCTGTACGGCAAGGCCGAGGCGGGGACGGGCTGGACGCTACTGGCGCGCAGCCCCGAGCAGGCCCCCGGCCCGGGCGGCCAGCCCCTGAAGCCGGCCGCGTTCGCGGATTTCTCCGGGACCGGCCGGCCGCAGGTCGCGGCCGTGGCGGCGCCCGACGGCGCCGGCCGGCTGCAGGTCTGGACCCCCGAGGGCGGCGCCCTGCGTCTCGCCCGGGAGGCGCCGGGCTACACCAACGTCTCCCCGGGCGAGGGCGAGGTCGACCTCGCGGCCCTGGTCGAGCCGGAGCGCGAGGGCGCCCCCGACCTCGCCCTGCCGATCGCCGACCGGAGCGCCGTGGCGATCCTCTCCCTGAAGGAGGGCATCCGCGAGCGGTCGCGGGCCCCCCTGCCCGGCCTGGCCGCCTTCGGCCTCGCCAGCCTCGGCCGGGGCCCTGCGACCCGCCTCCTCGTCGGCCTCGCCGATGGGCGCATCGCCGTGGTGACTCCGTGAGCGGCGCCGATCCGGAGGCGGCCGAGTCCCGCCTGTTCCCGACGCGGCCCTTCGTCGGCACCTCGATCGCGGTCCTGCGCGACGACCGCGTGCTCCTCGCCGCCCGGGCCAACGAGCCGATGCGCGGCGTCTGGACCCTTCCGGGCGGCCTCGTCGAGGCGGGCGAGCCCCTGGCCGAGGCGGCCCTGCGCGAATTGCAGGAGGAGGTCGGGCTATCGGCCGAGGTGGTCGGCGTGCTGAGCCCCACCGAGATCATCCTGCGCGACCCCACGGGCCGCGTGCGCCATCACTACGTCGTCCATCCCCACGCCGCCCTCTGGCGCGGCGGCGAGCCGGAGGCCGGCCCGGAAGCCCTGGGCGTCCGCTGGGCCACGCTCGCCGAGATCGAGACCCTGGCGACCACCCCCGGCCTCGCCGATACCGTCCGCGAGGCCTTCGCCCGGGCTGCCCGTCGCACGGAGCCGGCGGCGTGAGGATTCTCGGTGCGGGACTCGCGGTCGCATCCGGCCTGGCCGTGCTGATGGCCCTGCCGGATTCCGGCTTCGCGCAGCAATCCCGGGGCGGTTCGTCCCGGGCGGCCCCGAAGCCGGCCGAGAAGGAGAAGGAGCCGCCGCCTCCGCCCGAGCCGCCGCCGGCGCCCTACGATCGGGACCTGCTCCGCCTCTCGGAGGTCATCGGCTCGCTGGCCTTCCTGCGCGAGCTCTGCGCCGCACCGGATGCCGCCGAATGGCCGGCCCGGATGAAGGCCCTGATGGAGGCCGAGGGCGTGACCCCGAGCCGGCGCGACCGCCTCGCCGGCGCCTACAATCGCGGCTACCGCGGCTACAGCCTGACCTACCGGGTCTGCACCCCCGCCGCGACCGAGGCGGCCGCCCGCTACGTGGCCGAGGGCGAGCGCCTCTCGCATGCCCTGGCGAGCCGGTTCGGCGGGTAGTGATGCCGGTCCGCCACAGGGTACGGGCGGGACGCGAAAACGAAGAATTTGAGCGCCCGCGTTAACCGCTTCGCAATTCCTGGCTTTGCGATCTCCACCGATCGCCCTATCCTCATGGTTACTCGCCGGGGTCGTTCACCGGCGCAAACGATGATGTGGCCCATGCACATGGATACGGTCTCCGCGCCCTTCGAGGCGGATCTCGACGACAAGCGCGTCGCCCTGGGATACGTCTCGGAAGCCTTCGCCGAGGGCTGTCTCGACGGTCTCGACGGGGACTGCATGGCCCAGGCCGCCCTGTTCGCGGCCTTCCAGGAACTCGTCACCACCTATGGCGAGGAAGCCACCGCCCGCTACGCCGAGGGCTTCCCGGACCGCATCCGCGGCGGCGCCTTCACCACCAGCCCGCAGCATTGACGACACCGCCCGTCGCCCGCTCCGGCGCGACGGTGTGACGACCATGGGGCAGGCGCCGGGCGCCTGCCCTTTTTGCTGCGCGACGGCGATCAGGCCGGCAGCAGGGCCTCTTCGAACAGCACCGCCTCGCCGCGGGACGGCGCGGTGAGCGCTCCCTCCCACATCACGCTGTGGCCGCGCACCAGGGTGCCCACCGGCCAGCCCGTCACGGTGACGCCGTCATAGGGCGTCCAGCCGCATTTCGAGGCGATCCAGTCGTTGCGGATGGTCTCGCGGCGCTTCAGATCCACCACCGTCACGTCCGCGTCGTAGCCCACCGCCAGCCGGCCCTTCCGGGCGATGCCGAACAGGCGCTTCGGGCCGGCGCTGGTGAGGTCGACGAACCGGGCGAGCGACAGGCGGCCCGCCGCGACGTGGTCGAGCATGATCGGCACCAGGGTCTGAACCCCGGTCATGCCCGAGGGGGAATCCGGGTAGGGCTTGGCCTTTTCCTCCAGGAGGTGCGGCGCGTGGTCGGAGCCGAGGATGTCGGCGACGCCCTGGGACAGCCCGTGCCAGATGCCGTCGCGATGGTCGGCGCCGCGCACAGGCGGGTTCATCTGCACCAGCGTGCCGAGGCGGGCATAGGCCTCGTCGCCGTCGAGGGTGAGATGGTGCGGCGTCACCTCGCAGGTCGCCACGTCCTTCGCCTCGGCGAGGTAGGCCATCTCCTCCTTCGTGGAGATGTGCAGGATGTGGATGCGGGCCCCCGTGGCCCGGGCGATGCGCACGAGGCGCTGCGTCGCCTTCAGGGCCGCCTCGGGCGAGCGCCAGACCGGGTGCGAGGACGGATCGCCCGGCACCCGCCGGTCCTTCTGCGCCCGCAGCATCGGCTCGTCCTCGGCGTGGAAGGCGGCGCGCCGGCGGGTCCGCTTCAGGATTTCGGTGACGCCGGCATCGTCCTCCACCAGCAGCGAGCCGGTGGAGGAGCCGACGAAGACCTTGATGCCGGCCGCGCCCGGCAGGCGCTCGAGCTCGGGAACGAGGTGTGCGTTCTCATGGGTGCCGCCGACCCAGAACGCGAAGTCGCAATGCATCCGGTGGTGCGCCCGGGCGACCTTGTCGGCCAGGGCCTCGGCGCTGGTGGTGAGCGGGTTGGTGTTCGGCATCTCGAACACCGTGCTCACGCCGCCCATGACGGCGGCGCGCGAACCCGATTCCAGGTCCTCCTTGTGGTCGAGCCCCGGCTCGCGGAAATGCACCTGGCTGTCGATGATTCCGGGCAGCAGGTGCAGGCCGGTGCAGTCGCGCCGCTCGGCGGCCGAAGCGGATGCGAGGTCGCCGATCGCCGCGACGCGCCCGGCGCGGATGCCGAGATCGGCTCGGGTCGCGCCGTCCTGGTTCACCACGGTGCCGCCGGTGAGAAGGAGGTCGAAGGGCTGGTCCATTCCGAATCTCCTGGGGCCGTCCGCGCTCCGGACGCGCATTGAGACGGGGTCGCGGGCGGCTTATGTCAGGCCCGGACGGGGCGCAATGCCGCTGCCGCTCGTGAAGGAGTCGCCATGCCGATCGCCCTGCTGCCGGACCGCGCCGTCGTCACCCTCTCGGGCGAGGAGGCCACGAGCTTCCTGCAGGGCGTGGTGACCTGCAACGTCGAGACCCTGGAACCCGGCGAGGCGCGGCTCGGCGCCCTGCTCACCCCCCAGGGCAAGATCCTGTTCGACTTCCTCGTCGCCCGCACGTCGGAGGGCTTCCGGCTCGACGCCGCCGCCGAGCGTGCGCCCGATCTCGCCAAGCGCCTCGGACTCTATCGTCTGCGGGCCAAGGTGACGATCGCCCTCGACCCCACCCTGGGCGTCGCGGCCGCCTGGGGCGGCGCCGAGACCGCGGCCGACGTCGCCCGCCTGCGCGATGGCCGCCTCGCGGGGCTGGGCGAGCGATTGATCTTTCGGCTCGGCGCCTTCTCGGCGGACGCGACGGAGGCCGACTACCACGCCCACCGCATCGCCCTCGGCATCCCGGAGGGCGGGCGCGACTTCCCCTGGTCCGACGCCTTCCCGCACGAGGCCCTGATGGACCAGCTCGGTGGCGTCGATTTCCGCAAGGGCTGCTATGTCGGCCAGGAGGTGGTCTCGCGCATGCAGCATCGCGGGACGGCCAGGACCCGGATCGTCCCGCTGGTCGCGGTCGCGGACGAGCCGCTGCGGACCGGGACCGAGATCACCGCCGGGCAGCGCGCGCTCGGCACGGTCGGCAGCGTGGCGGGCGGGCGCGCCCTCGCCACCCTGCGCCTCGACCGCCTGGCCGACGCCCTGGCGGCCGGCGAGTCCCTGCGGGCGGGCACGGTTCCGGTCGGCGTCGAGAAGCCGGCCTTCGCGACCTTCGCCTTCCCCGAGACGGCGCCGGCCGGCTGAGCGCGCCCCGCGATCGACGCCGCCGCCGCGCCCGGCTAAACCCTCGTCGATGCTCACCGACGCTTCCGGCCTGATCCACCATCCCGACGGCTGCGCCCGCTGCTGGTGGGCCGGGCTCGACCCCGTCTACGTCGCCTACCACGACACCGAATGGGGCGTGCCGGAGCGGGACGGCCGCGCCCTCTACGAGAAGCTGATCCTGGACGGCTTCCAGGCCGGCCTGTCCTGGATCACCATCCTGCACCGCCGCGAGGGGTTCCGCCGCGCCTTCGCGGACTTCGATCCCGAGGCGATCGCGCGCTTCACCGAGGCCGACATCGACCGGCTGATGCAGGATACCGGCATCATCCGGAACCGGGCCAAGATCGTCGGCACCATCGCGGGGGCCCGGGCCTATCTCGGCATCGAGGCGCGTGGGCCGGGCTTCTCCGCATTCCTCTGGGATTTCGTCGACGGCACGCCGATCCAGGGCACGGCGCAGGACCGTCGCGGCATTGCCACCGAAACCGAGATCTCGCGAAAGCTGTCCAAGGCCCTGAAGGCGGAGGGATTCGCGTTCTGCGGGCCGACCATCGTCCACGCCTTCATGCAGGCGGTCGGCCTCGTCAACGATCACTTCCTCGGCTGCCACCGGCACGGGCCCTGCGCCGCCCTCGGCAACCGCGCCGGCGGGAGCCCGGCATGAGCGGTGATCCCGGCCGGGCTTGGCAGCGGATGCTGTCGGGACGGCGCCTCGACCTCCTCGACCCGGCCCCCCGCGACATCGAGATCGCCGACATCGCCCATGGGCTCGCCCGCGTCGCCCGCTGGAACGGGCAGACGGCCGGGCCGCACGTCTTCTCCGTGGCCCAGCACGCCCTCTTGGTGGAGGCCATCGGCCGGGCGCAGTGCCCGGATTCGACCGATGCCGACTGCCTCGAACTGCTGCTGCACGACGCGCCCGAATACGTCATCGGCGACATCATCTCGCCCTTCAAGGCGGCGATCGGCGATTCCTACAAGGCGGTGGAGCGCCGGCTCCTGACCGCCATCCGCCAGCGCTTCGGCCTCGCCGAGCCGGGCGCGGACCTGTCCGCCCTGGTCAAGCGGGCCGACGGCATCGCCGCCTATCACGAGGCGACGCGCCTGGCCGGGTTCTCCGGCGGGGAGGCCGATGCGATCTTCGGCGCCTGCGGTCCCCTCGCTCCCGAGGCCGAGGCCTTGCTGGCGCCCTGGCCCACCGCCGTGGCGCAGGCCCGCTTCCTCGCCCGCTTCCATGCCCTCGCGCAGCCGGATCTCCCCTGATGCCGCATCTCCAGGTCTGCCCCCTGTCCCGCCTGCCCGAGACCCTGGACGCGTCCGGCGCGACCCACCTGATGACCCTGATGAAGGTGGGCACCGCGATCGCCCGGCCGGAGGGAATCGCGGAGGGGCGCCACTGCGTCGTCGAGGTCAGCGACATCGTCGCCCCGATGGATGGCCACGTCACGCCGGGCGAAGCCCATATCGCCCAAATCCTCGCCTTCGCCCGGGCCTGGGACCGGTCGAGGCCCCTGCTGATCCACTGCTACGCCGGGATCAGCCGCTCGACCGCGGCGGCCTACATCGCCGCCTGCGCCCTGGTGCCGGCGCGCGACGAGGCCGAGATCGCCCGGTCCCTGCGCGCGGCGGCCCCGTCGGCGACGCCCAATGCCCTGTTCGTCGCCCTCGCCGACCGCATGCTGGGCCGGGACGGACGCATGGTCGCGGCGATCGCGGAGATCGGACGCGGCGCCGAGGCCTTCGAGGGGAAACCGTTCCGCCTGGAGCTCACACCCGACCTTCAGGTCGTCGCCTAAATCTTTGGACAGTCATCGAATTCAGCGACGTCGGCGGCGCTTGCGACCCGCGCGAAGGCGGGTGCGCCGAAGGTGTGGCGCAAACGCCGCCCCGGACGACGAAACGACGATCCGCGGGCCGGATCGGGTTGTCGGCTTCCAGGCCGGAGGCTTAGACCGTCAGAATCACGGGGTAGTTTAGAATGAGTGTCACGCGACCCGCCGTTGCGTCGACGTCCGGAGCGGACGAGGCAGCCCTCGACCTGCCCTTCGAGAAGGCTTTGGAGCAGCTCGAGGACATCGTGCGCCGCCTGGAGAAGGGGGATGTCCCCCTCGACGAGTCGGTGGCGATCTACGAGCGGGGCGAGGCGCTGAAGCGCCATTGCGAAGGCCTGCTCCAGAAGGCCGAGGCCCGCATCCAGAAGATCACCCTGGGTGCGGACGGCAAGGCGGCAGGGGTCGCGCCGCTTGACGTCGACTAGGGGGCGTTCCCGCTCCCGAACGAAATACTCCATTGGCGGCAAGCGATTGCGCGCATGTTTTCCCTCCGGGCGTGAGGTTGGTTCGGTGTCACGGCAAGAAACCTCGCAAGACAAGCTTCCGCAGGCGTCCGGTCCTGCGCGGTCGGTGAGTTCGTCGGAGGCGACGGCGATCCTGGACGGTCTGGGGGAGCCTTCGGCGCTGCGTCT
>NZ_JBYSXL010000075.1:0-21930 GCF_058782155.1 Methylobacterium sp. FW306-05-D | reverse complement strand
GGCTATTGGTCGGCTGCGTGAGATGTGTATTAGTGACAGGTCCTCACGTAGGGACGCAAGGATGGGCTCGACGACCTGCAGCTCGCCGGGGGCGTCTACGCGGTGCTGGTGGCCAAGGGCCTCATCTCGGAGGGCCGGACGTGAGCGTTCAAGAGCGCCAGCTTGCTATCGCGCAGGCCTTGTTCGTGCGCTGGGTTCGGCGGTCGAACGCTCGCAGGACGGCCTTTCAGGGGCCCTTCTCCTACACTGAGGGCGAGCAGGTTCAGAACCTGCCGCACTCCTACCGCCAGGGTTTCCTCGACGACGCTGCGGCCGTGATGGCGGTTGAGGACGCCCGGACCGCGGCCGCGATCGAGGCCGAGGTCGGCGGTGCCTACCGGATGGAGGACGGGCGCACGTTCTGGATCGACGCCTCGGTCGCACGCGAGATCGCACGCCGTGCCGTCTCCGGGTCCGCGGGGGCCTCGTCCTGATGGACCTCACGCTCATCGTCGCGATGGTCTCGATAGCCCTGGTTTTCGCGCTCATCCTCGGCGTGGGCGTCCTCTCGCGCCTGGATGGCCCGCGGCCGCCGACGGAGGTCACCCGCATCGTCGCGGCCGTCCAGCGCCGTCAGGCCGCCCGCGGGGAGGACTGCCCGTGAGCCTCGGATCTCTACAGGCAAGCGTTGGCCTTCTTCAGCGCAGCGTAGACGGCCGCGGCCGCCGCGCCGGCCTCGCCCCCGTGCGGGACGACGTCTTGGGCTAGGGCCCGCCCGGTGGCCGGGTCGGCCACGATGACGGTGGACCGTGCCGTTCCGCGGAGCACCCGCACGACCAGCTCGACGCGCTCCCCGGAGCCCGGGCCGTCCTCAACGGGGTAGCGGTCCTCGACATGCCCGGCCGGCCGGGCCCGGGGCAGCGGCATGCCCTCAAGGTGGCGGGCGTCGGCGGCGTCGTAGGCGTCCTCGGGCATGCCCGGGAGTCTGGGCGCGCCCCGCCGGGGAGGCAAGCCCGGGACGATGCGGAGAAGGCCCCGGCGGGCGGTCTGCCGGCGGTGTGGTCGGCGTGGTGATGGAGAGGACGATGGACATCAGGGACACGAACACCGAGGCGCCAAAGCGCCACGTCGCGATCGAGGACGACATCGCCGCGGTGCGGGCCGCCCTGCGCGAGGCCGAGGCCTGCACGGACCCCGACGACCTCGACGGGACGACGCACGTCCGGGCGCTCCGGGACAGCCTCGACGGGTTGCTCGCCGAGCAGCGCAGGGGGGCCTGAGCGATGGCGGTGAGCAGCTACAAGACCGTGACCCGCAAGGTCCAAGTGGAGATCCGCACGGCCGAGGACGGCACGGTCTTTGAGGGCGATGACGCTCAGTACCGGGCCGGCCGGCACGAGAGCAAGCTCGCAACCCTTCGGGATCTCGACGCCCTGTTCGCCCGGGACCCCGCCGTGGTGAAGGCGGCCATCATCGCGCACTTCAATGACGAGGACGACGTTGGCGCCGCAGGCCTGTGGTGCTTCCTCAACGATATCTCGAAGCACCTGCCGAAGGTGGAGGCCTGAGCATGCACCGCTCCCCGATCGAGGCGGCCGCCGTCTCCTGGAACGAGGTCCGCGTGAAGGCCTGCGCGGCCCCCTGGGGCGACAAGACCGTATGGACCGACCTCGGCGCGGCCGAGACGGCCCTGAGCAAGGCGGTGTCGGCCTTTCTGAAGCGGGAGGCCGAGTTGGCGGCCCGGGTCGTCACTCACGTGGTGCACGGGATGCGCTTCCACTCCCCGATGACGGTGGAGGTCTACTCCCTCGACGAGGCCATCAGCACGGCGTTCTGGGGTCGAGACAACGGGGACTGGTGGCCTGCCGACGTCCGCACGCCTGCCGGGGAGATCGTCCTCTCCGAGGAGAAGCTCAACGACGAGGTCAATCGGTACGAGTGGAGGGCCTGACCATGCGCATCTACACCGAGACGCCCTTCCGCATGACGCCGCCCCGGATGGCCGTGGTCATGCCGGGAGAGATGTCGTCCCTATGGGTTGCCCCCATCAACGGGCCGATCGCGAGGGAAGCCCTCGAAGCGATCGGCCTCCCCTCGGACGGCGAAGAGATCCGGATCGGGACCCAAGGCGACGTCGTCACCGTCAACGGCGCGAGGGTGACGCAGGGCGACGCCGTGATCGTCTACTGCGCCTGGCACTGCACCCCGAACGATTTCCGCGAGGACCCCTCCGAGGAATTCGTCCGCCAGGTTCGCCACGCCATCGCCGTCCGCCTCGGCATCGAGAGGCAGCTGCAGGGGCTACGGGCATGAGCGAGAGCATCCACATCGCCGGTCGCCGGATCCCCTTGAGGCGCATGGGCGTGCGCGAGGTGGTCGAGCGCATGGCACGATCCACCGAGCTCGCGGCCGAGTTCGAGGTGACCTGCCGGGAGATGAGCCCGTTCGTCGCGTCTCTGGCCTTCCGCCGGCCCGACGACGCCGGCCCAAACCGGAAGGCGCGCCGGGCCGCCGAGGCCAAGGCGCGGAGGCGAGCATGATCAGATCCTGCCCGATCCACGACGGCTACACCGACGACGCCCTCCGTCCGTTCGGGTGGTCGTCGGGGCTGTACTCGTTCCGATGCCGGGACTGCCGGGAACGCGCGGTCGGCGAGAAGCGCTCGCAGCGCTGCCGCACCTGCGCGGTCGCCGCCCTGCGAAAGGCGGAGGCTTACCCGCCGAGCGCCGAGCAGGCCTCCGCGCCGGTGACCAGGTTCGCTGTCCGGGACACCGTGACGGGGCTCCTGTTCTGCAACCGGTCCATGCACCCGAACCGGAAGGAGTGGGACGGGCTGGCGACCGCGCAGGTCTACCTCAAGCGCGAGGCGGCCGAGGCGACGGCGCGGCAGGTCCGCGAGCAGTGGGAGGACCTCCGCCTGCACCACCCCACGCTCTTCCCCGAGCGGCTGGAGGCGGAGGTCGTCGAGGTCCAGCTGATGGTGGTGGCATGAGGCAGTCCACGATCGACGAGATCGCCGGCGGGGCCGCTTGGACCGTCGAGAAGGTCATCTCCGAGAACCCGGCGGACACCCCGGTGGAGCGACCGGCCCGCCTCCGGAGGGAGCTCGCCCTGTGGATCTCGCACGCCGTGAAGCGGGAGGTCATCAACGACCGGCGCCGCGTGGGACGCAGGCAGGCTTAAGGACGGGAACCCTGGACGGGGCCTTGCCAGCCCGCGAGAGTGCCTCAACCTCGGGGGGCACATGGTGAGACAGGACAAGCGCGCGCGGCTGAAATCGATCGTCACGGACGGGACGATGGCGATCCCGGAGGTCGAGGGAGAGTGGCACCACGACCCCTATCGGACCCTCTGGGTCGAGGTCTCGAACCTCAAGATGGGCCAGGCCGTCTCCACGGACTACGGGACCATCAGCCGGACACCCCAGCTGTCCGGGATGGCCGCGATCCGGAGGGACACTGTCCGGCTCGCTGGATGGGGCGACACCTGCCGGGTCCTGCCCGTGACGATCCGGCCCGCCATCCCTCAGGAGGACGGCAACGGCTACACCCCGTTCACCGGCGTGCTCGGCTTCATCGCCGGAGACCGGGAGTTCAGGAGCGAGGACGCCTGGTTCCTGGAGTGTTGGATCCCCGAGATGGACATGGCCGCGATGCTCGCGGCCTACCGCGCTGGCGAGATGCCGTCGTTCCACCTCGGCGTGAAGCTCGATCTCTGGATCACGAAGGGCGACGAGCACACGCCGCCCGGCTACGGGGTCACCTGGTATCTGGCTCCCCACGCGGACCACGCGAGCGAGAGCCCAGAGGTGGCACGGGGCACGGTCCGGCATCTCAGCTGGAGCGACGCGCCGCAGCCAAAGGTCGACGAGGATGATGGGGTGCCGGAACAGGGGCCGCCGCTTCAGGCTCCCGCGGATCCCGCCCCCAACCTGGATACCGCCAACCTCGCCGCAGCGATCGACCGCCTGCGCTCCACCGTTCTGCAGGTCGGCCTCTGCATCGCGGTCGCACTGGTGGTCAGCTGGTTCGTCTGACCAAGGGCCGAAACGTCGCGTCCAGGGATCGACTCCCGAGCGGATTTGTTCTCCATTCGTTCTATGACAGAATCGATGGAGCGGATCGTGGACGAGATGGAGCGGGCCTACATGGAAGCCGCCGACGGCGACGCGCGGGACGCCCTGAGGCGGGCGCTCGGCGACGCCCTGATCGAGATGGCTGAGATCTCGGGGAAGGTCAGCCGCGGGTTCGTGAGGGCGTCCCGGCCGGCGGACCTGGCGCGGAAGCTGGGGCCGGAGCGCCGGGCCCGAGAGGCTGCCCGCTCCGCCGGCTGACGGCCGGTTAACGGCTCGCCCGCATCATGCGGGCATGCGAGATCCGGTCACCGAAAAATTCACGCGCGCCTGGGCCCCCGACGGCGAGGTCGTCTTCACGCCGATTCCTGTCGATGCGATCGAGGCGCATCCCCTGTGGGCGGCCTCCACGCTGTCGGGCGTCAACCGGAAGCGCGTGCTCCAGGAGGCGGAGGAGGCCTGGGTCGCGACGACGGAGTGGCTCCCGAAACCGCAGGAGGACGGCCCGGCGACGACCGTCGCATTGACGGTTTGGTTCAAGCCGTGGCGCGGCGAGTACGCCGGGATCTTCCTGACGTCGGTACCAGGCGCCAAGAAGCAGGAGCGCTGCCTCGGCGTGACGCTGCTCCGGAACGGCACCTACCGGCTCCTGACCGAGCGCCGGCTAGGCCAGAGCGTGACGCACGTTGTCGAGAGCGAGCGGCACCTGTCGGCCCCGATCGATCCCGAGGATCGCGGGGACCTCGGCGGCCTCGCACCCTGAGATCCGGGTTTAGCCGCTCGCGGGAATCCAAGCGGCCGGCGCCGAAATCACCCGCTCGGCTGAAACCCGCCCGCCTCTAGACGTGCTCGGCTTGGTAGACGTAGGGCCCGGGGTCCTCGGCCATGCACCGGTAGGGCCGGGTGAAGTCGGTCAGCCCGTCGTAGATGACGCCGCGACTGATGCGGTGGTCCTCCAGCACCTAGGCCCGGTCGGCCTCCAGCCGTTCGATGGTGGCGTCGATCCCCCGCCCGTCGAGGGGCAGCCGATCGCTCATCCGGCTGTCGATCTCCTGCAGACGGGCGCGCCGCTCAGGACGCGTCAGGTCCTTCCGCAGGGCGAGGTAGCAGAGGTCGTGAACCTCGCGCTGCAGGTTCCGCATGCGGGCATAGGACGGGGGGAGTGAAGGTGCGCGGCTCACGCGGTCACCGTGGCAGGCCCGCGTTGAGGGCTGGCTAAGCCGATCACTCAAATCCAACCGGTTGGGCTTGGGACTGTCCACGGCGCGTGCCAGCGTCGGATTTCGACCCGCCCGGGAATGGATTTCGGGCGGGCCTCCCGGCAGCCGTGCAGAAAAGTCCGCCCGAACTCCGCCCGAGAAGCAAAAAGCCCCGGACACGGTGTCCAGGGCTTGTCGTCTAAGTCGCTGTGATGACTTGGAATTGTTGGTAGCGAGGGACGGATTTGAACCGCCGACACAAGGATTATGATTCCTCTGCTCTAACCAGCTGAGCTACCCCGCCAGACCGCGGCCGCCGAAAATCGTGGCCGCGATGAGATCGGCGGTATAGGGAACCCCGCCGTGGGGTGTCAACGGGGTCCGGCCTCGGAAAATGGCCGTTCCCCCGCTGGGCTCAGAGCTTGGTCCCCAGGATCTCGGCGACCTGGGGAATGTCCTTGTCGCCGCGGCCGCAGAGGTTGACGACGAGGAGATGATCCTGGGGCTTCTGGGGTGCCAGTTCCCGCACCTTGGCGAGGGCGTGGGCGGGCTCCAGGGCTGGGATGATGCCTTCCAGCATCGAGCACAGCTTGAAGGCGTCGAGGGCTTCCTGATCCGTCGCCGAGAGATAGGTGACGCGCCCGGCCTCGTGCAGCCAGGCGTGTTCGGGGCCGATGCCGGGATAGTCGAGGCCGGCCGAGATCGAGTGCGCGTCCGCGATCTGGCCGTCGGCATCCTGCAGCAGGTAGGTGCGGTTGCCGTGCAGCACGCCGGGCTTGCCGCCCGACAGCGAAGCCGCGTGGAGGCCGCTGGAGATGCCGTGGCCCGCCGCCTCGACGCCGTACATCGCGACCTCGGGATCGTCGAGGAAGGGATGGAACAGGCCCATGGCGTTGGAGCCGCCGCCGATGCAGGCGACGAGGGAATCCGGCAGTCGGCCCTCCATCTCCAGCATCTGCTGCTTCGTCTCGCGGCCGATGATCGACTGGAAGTCGCGCACCATCGCCGGGTAGGGATGCGGGCCCGCCACCGTGCCGATGCAGTAGAAGGTGTCGGCGACGTTGGTGACCCAGTCGCGCAGGGCCTCGTTCATCGCGTCCTTGAGGGTCTTGGTGCCGGACTGCACCGGCACCACCTCGGCGCCGAGCATCTTCATGCGGAACACGTTGGGCGCCTGGCGCGCCACGTCGACGGCGCCCATGTAGACCACGCATTTCAGGCCGAAGCGGGCGCAGAGGGTGGCGGTGGCGACACCATGCTGGCCGGCGCCGGTCTCGGCGATGATGCGGGGCTTGCCCATGCGGCGGGCCAGCATGATCTGGCCGAGCACATTGTTCACCTTGTGCGAGCCGGTGTGGTTCAGCTCATCGCGCTTGAAGAAGATCTTCGCGCCGTGGCCGGGGGCGGCCTGCGCACGCAGGTGCTCCGTCATGCGCTCGGCGTAGTAGAGCGGGCTCGGCCGGCCCACATAATGGGTCAGGTGGCTGTTCATCTCCGCCTGAAAGGCCGGATCGGCCTTCGCGGCGGTATAGGCCGCCTCCAGGTCGAGGATCAGCGGCATCAGCGTCTCGGCCACGAAGCGTCCGCCGAAGATGCCGAAGCGGCCGCGCTCGTCCGGGCCGTTGCGGAACGAGTTCGGAGGGGGAGCGATGGTCACGGGCGTGGTCCTTGTCAGGTCTGCGATTGTCGATAGGCCTAGACCCGCGCGGGGGGCGGCGACAATGCGGCCAACGCGTCGAATTGCGAAATGACCGACGAATCCGGGCCATTCGGGGCGGAAAGCGCAGGGCGTCCGGCCGGGATTCCCTCCGCTGTCAGCCCCGGGCGGCAGCGACGAAGGCGGCGATCCGCTCCGGCGATTTCTCTCCCGGACGGATCTCGACGCCGGAGGAGACATCGACCGCGCGGGCTCCCGTAAGGGCGAGCGCGGCCGCCACAGTGTCGGGGGTGAGCCCGCCCGAGAGCATGTAGTCCGCCGGCAGGGCGACACCGTGGAGCAGGGTCCAGTCGAAGGCGTGGCCGTTGCCGCCGGGCAGCACGGCGCCCGGCGGCGCCTTGGCGTCGAGGAGGATGCGGTCGGCCGTCTCCGCATAGGCCGCCACCGCGTCGAGATCCGCAGCCGTCGCGACGCCGAGCGCCTTCATCATCCGGCGCCCGGTGGCGGCGCGGAGGGCAGCGACGCGCTCGGGCGTCTCGTGGCCGTGGAGTTGGATCCATTCGGGATCGAGAGCCGCGACGGCGGCGGCCACCAGGGCGTCATCCGGATCGACGAGGAGGACCACCCGCTGGGTCCGGCCCTTCGCCTGCGCCGACAGAGTGCGGCCGGTCTCCAGGTCCACGTGGCGGGGACTCCTGGGGAAGTGCACGAAGCCGACGAAGTCGGCACCGGCGGTCAAGGCGGCGTCGAGGGTCTCCGGCGTGCTGAGCCCGCAGATCTTGATGGCGATGGCCGACATGCAGTTCCAGGCGTGCGGATCCGGGCCGGCCTCAGCGCGGGGCCGGCAGAGCGACGCGGTCGGGAGCGTTGCGGTAGATGCCGTTCGGACCCTCGTTGGTCGGTGCCGGCGCGTAGGTCTTCAGGCGGGCGGTCTCGGTTTCCAGGCGGCGGATCTCGCGACGGCGCTCGGCGCTGGTGCGGCGGGTGCGCGACTGACCCAACCAGGCACCGCAGCCGCCGAGCAGCACGCCGACCGCCACCGCGATGAACAGCAGCAGGTAGAGCGGCAGCGTCGCGCTGAAGAGCGGCATGTCGGGCGAGAGCGGATCGAAGGAGACCCGCACCGCATCGCGGTTCGCCACCGCGAAGGCGACCACCAGGATCGCCACGGGAAGCAAAACCAGGCCCTTGAGGAAGCGGATCATCGAGAGGAACTCCGAACGTAGGGTACGGGGCGGATCAGGACGCGGCGGCCTCGCCGTCCCCGATGCCGGCCTCGTTGAGGCGCAGGCGCATCTCCTTGCCCGTCTTGAACACGGGAATAGCCTTTTCCGAGACGGCAACGGCCGCACCCGTCCGCGGGTTGCGCCCGCGCCGCGCATCGCGACGCTTCACCGAGAAGGCCCCGAAGCCGCGCAGTTCCACCCGGTCGCCCCGGGCGAGGGCATCCGCGATGGTGTCGAGGATCGCGTTCACCAGGGTCTCGACATCGCGCTGGTAGAGATGCGGGTTCTGCTCGGCGATCTTGAGCACGAGCTCCGACTTGATCATGCGAGGGCCTTCACGAAGTCATGCACGAAAGAGTGTGGCGCGGGCCCTCAGCGGGCAGAGTCCGCGGGGCCCGGACGCCACAGCACCAGGAGGCCGCCCTGGGCCAGACCCGCCGTTTCGTCTCCAACCTGGCGCAGGCGTGCCGCGAGCCCGTCGAGCCCGACGAGGTCGGCTCCGAGGCCGAGGGCCGACCAGAGCCGGAAGTCGCTCTTGGCGGTCGGCTTCCAGTCCAGCACCGGAAGGTCCTTGGCCACGCCGCGCTCGGATTCGAGCCAGGCGATCGCCTGCCGCTCGCCGCCGAGGCCGTCGACGAGCTTGAGGGGCACACTCTGGCGACCGCTGAACACCCGGCCGTCGGAGACGGTGGCGAGTTCCTTCTCGGTCATCCTGCGCCGGTCGGCCACGAGGCCCTTGAACCAGGCGTAGGTGTCACCGACGACGGCCGCGAGGGCGGCCCGGGCCTCGGGCGAGGTGGGCGTGAAGCCCGAGGGCTCGGCCTTGAGGGGCGCGGATTTGACGGATTCGACCTTGACCCCGACCTTGTCGAGGAGTCCCGACAGGTCCGGATATTGGAACAGCACACCGATGGAGCCGACGAGCGCGGTCTCGCGCGCCACGATGTGGTCGGCGGCGATCGCGGCGATGTAGGCGCCGGAGGCGGCGGTGCCGTCGACGAAGGCCACCATGGGCTTCTTCTCGGCGAGCGCCCGCAGGTTGCGGTAGAGCTCCTCGGACCCGGTGGTGGTCCCGCCCGGCGAGGAGATCGACACCACGACGCCCTGCACGGCGCTGGCGTCGCGGACGCGCTCGATCAGCTTGGTGGTGGATTCGCTGCCGGCGATGAAGCCGCCCACGGAGATCCGGGCGATCTGCGGCCGGACGCTGCCGAGGCCCAGGCCCTCTGCGCCGTTGCGGACCCGCAGACCGACCGCGCCGACCGCGACCACGAGGCCGCCGATGCCGAGGACGCGCCAGAGGGAGAGCTTGCGGCGCAGGCGCCGGCGATCGATCAGAAGTTCGGCATCCGCGGCCATGCGCTGGTTCTGCTCCCTCTCGTGCCGGCTCGACCGGCTGATATTTTGGTCGCCGAGTTCCCGGGCTCCGGGCCCGCTACGCGCCAGCGTACCGAACCTTGTCCCACACTCCCCGCCGATTTGCATCAAGCCTTTGACGCATCTCGGCCTTTGACGAATCACGGCCTCGGGTATCGCGCGTCCTCCGGCGTGATACCCAAGGCGATCCGTCGCCTCGCCCGTGTTCTAGCCTTGCCGGACGCGGACCGACAAGGGGGCCGGCATCCTCCGCCGCGAACCCGGCCGCCGAGGCTGCGCCCATGAAAAACGCCCGCGCGGGAAGCGATCCCGCGCGGGCGTAGAGACTGTTTCGCGTTCCCCGGTCCGGGAGGACCGGGGCTCATGCGGGACGGATCAGTCCTGCGACTCGTCCTTGTCGTCGCTGGTGCGGGCCTTCTTGAAGGCCGCGCCCAGGATCTCGCCAAGCGAGGCGCCCGAGTCGGTCGAACCGAACTGGGCCATCGCCTCCTTCTCTTCGGCCATCTCGAGGGCCTTGATCGAGAGCTGGACCCGGCGCGCCTTGCGGTCGAACTGGATCACGCGGGCGTCGAACTTCTCGCCGGCGGCGAAGCGCTCGGGGCGCTGATCGCCACGGTCGCGGGCGAGCTCGGCCCGGCGGATGAAGGTCGTCAGGTCGGTATCGACGATCTTCACGTCGACGCCCGAATCCTTCACGTCCACCACTTCGCAGGTCACGATCTGACCCTTCTTCAGGTCGCCCGCTTCCGTGAAGGGGTCGCCGCCGAGCTGCTTCACGCCGAGCGAGATGCGCTCCTTCTCGACGTCGACGTCGAGAACCTGGGCGCGCAGCATGTCGCCCTTCTTGAACTCCTCGATGACCTGCTCGCCGGGACGGTTCCAGTCGAGATCCGACAGGTGGACCATGCCGTCGACATCGCCGTCGAGGCCGATGAACAGGCCGAACTCGGTCTTGTTCTTGACCTCGCCCTCGACCTCGGAGCCCACCGGATGCTGCTGGGCGAAGGCCTCCCAGGGGTTCTGGAGGGTCTGCTTGAGGCCGAGCGAGATGCGGCGCTTGACGGGATCGACCTCGAGGATCTGCACTTCCACTTCCTGCGAGGTGGAGACGATCTTGCCCGGGTGGACGTTCTTCTTCGTCCAGGACATCTCGGAGACGTGGATCAGGCCTTCGATGCCCGGCTCCAGCTCCACGAAGGCGCCGTAGTCGGTGATGTTGGTCACGCGGCCCTTGAGCTTGGCGTCGACCGGGTAGCGCTGGGCGATGCCCTCCCACGGATCGGCCAGCAGCTGCTTGATGCCGAGCGAGATGCGGTGGGTCTCGTGGTTGATCTTGATGATCTTGACCTTGACCGTCTGGCCGATGGTCACGACCTCGGACGGATGGTTCACGCGGCGCCACGCCATGTCGGTGACGTGGAGCAGGCCGTCGATACCGCCGAGATCGACGAAGGCGCCGTACTCGGTGATGTTCTTGACGACGCCGTCGATGACCTGACCCTCTTCGAGGTTGGCCACCAGCTCGGAGCGCTGCTCGGCGCGGCTCTCCTCGAGGACGGTGCGGCGCGACACGACGATGTTGCCGCGGCGGCGATCCATCTTAAGGATCTGGAAGGGCTGCGGCGTACCCAGGAGCGGGGTGACGTCGCGCACGGGCCGGATGTCGACCTGAGAGCGCGGCAGGAAGGCCACGGCGCCGTCGAGGTCCACGGTGTAACCGCCCTTGACCTGGTTGAAGATCGCGCCGGTGACGCGCTCGTTGGCCTCGAAGGCCTTCTCGAGCTTGACCCAGCTCTCCTCGCGACGCGCCTTGTCGCGCGAGATCACGGCCTCGCCGAGCGCATTCTCGATGCGGTCGACATAGACCTCGACCTCGTCGCCGACGGCGAGCTCGCCTTCGCGGCCGGGGCCGTTGAATTCCTTGAGGGCGACACGGCCTTCCGTCTTGGCGCCGATGTCGATGACGGCCACGTCCTTCTCGATCGCGACGACGCGACCCTTGACGACGGACCCTTCGGTGATCTCGTGTTCGAGGAACGACTCCTCGAGAAGAGCGGCGAAATCGTCGCGGCTCGGGCTACGCTGCAGGGCGTTACCAGCGGTCATTCTGTCTCCTGACAGGCCTCATCGGGAGGCCGGCATCGGCGGCTCGTGTGACGGAACACCCTCGACGTCGTCACCCGGGGCCACGGACCCGACGGGCTCAACCTCCCGGAGGAGGGCCGACGCATTCTCAAACGATGGTCGAGAGCGATCCTCCAAACGGGCCGGGGCCCGGCGGGACAGCCGAGCCTCGTCGAATCCATTCGGAGAACGGCGGTTGCATAGCGGATTGCCGGGCCTCCGGCAACAGGCCGGGTACCGTGGCGGCCTTCGACCCCGGAAATGAAAAATCCCCGCAGCGGGGCTGCGGGGATCGGTCGGCACTGGATGGGCGGGGCCCTTAGTCCTCGTCGTCGTCCTCGGTGCTGCGCATGCCCTTGAGCTTGGCGAAGACCGAATCGGCGTTGAGCTTCTCGTCGCGGGCGCTGCGATGGTGCTCGTCGGACTCGGTGTAGTCCGTGGCCGTCGAGACCTCGGTGGGGAGCAGCGTCGCGCCGCCGTCCACCGGCATGTTGGCCGGACGGTCCTTGGCCGAGCGCTGCACCTCGAAATCCAGGTCGATCTGGGTGCAGAGGCCGAGGGTCACGGGGTCCATCGGCTGCAGGGAGCCGGAATTCCAGTGGGTGCGCTCGCGGATCTGCTGGATCGTCGACTTGGTGGTGCCGACGAGGCGGATGATCTGCGCGTCCTTGAGCTCGGGGTGGTTGCGCAGCAGCCAGAGGATGGCGTTCGGCCGGTCCTGGCGGCGGGACAGGGGCGTGTAGCGCGGACCCTTGGTGGTGCGCTTCACCTCGGGCAGCTTCACCTTCGAGACCGCGACCTTGAGCTTGTAGTTCGGGCTCTTCTGCGCCTTCTCGATCTCGTCGCGGGTGAGCTGGCCGGTGGTGATCGGGTCGAGGCCCTTGATGCCGGCGGCGACCTCGCCGTCAGCGATGCCCTTCACCTCGAGGGGGTGCAGCTTGCAGAAATCGGCGATCTGCTCGAAGGCCAGCGAGGTGTTCTCCACCAGCCATACGGCGGTGGCCTTCGGCATCAGCGGGCCTTGCGACATCGGGCTAACTCCAACTGGTTCGTGCGGGACGGGTCCGGGGCGCCGCCGACAGGGCGTCGCTCGCTCCGGCCTTGGCTGGCCGGCAGCATCCCGTCTCAACGCTGCAATAGGGAAGCGCCGTCTATACAGGTTCCGATGGGGTCAACGCAATTGCGATCCGCCGGTCCCGGACATCCGGGACGCGGGCCTCAGGTGAAGAGGCTCGACACGCTCGATTCCGTCGCCGTCCGACCGATGGCCTCGCCGAGCAGCGGCGCGATGGTGGCGACCCGGATGTTGCGCGCGAGCTTGACCGCCTGGGTCGGCTGGATCGAGTCGGTGATGACCAGTTCCTTCATCCGCGAGGCGGCGATGCGCGAGACCGCGCCGCCCGAGAGCACCCCGTGCGTGATGTAGGCGGAGACGTCCTTGGCGCCGGCATTCAACAGGGCCTCGGCGGCGTTCACCAGGGTGCCGCCGGAATCCACGATGTCGTCGACGAGGATGCAGGAGCGACCCTCGACCTCGCCGATGATGTTCATCACTTCGGATTCGCCGGGACGCTCGCGGCGCTTGTCGACGATCGCCAGGGTTGCGTCGATGCGCTTGGCGATGGCCCGGGCGCGGACCACGCCGCCGACATCCGGCGAGACCACCATCCAGTCCCGCGGGTCGAGGCGTTCCTTGATGTCGCGCACCATCACGGGGGCGGCGAACAGGTTGTCGGTCGGGATGTCGAAGAAGCCCTGGATCTGCCCGGCATGGAGGTCGAGGGTCATCACGCGGTCGGCGCCGGCCTCGGTGATGAGGTTGGCGACCAGCTTGGCCGAGATCGGGGTGCGGCCCGAGGTACGCCGGTCCTGGCGGGCATAGCCGAAATACGGGATCACCGCGGTGATGCGCCGGGCCGACGAGCGGCGCGCGGCGTCGATCATGATGAGCAGTTCCATCAGGTGATCGTTGGCTGGGAACGAGGTGGACTGGACGATGAACACGTCCTCGCCGCGCACGTTCTCCTGAAGTTCGACGAAGATCTCCATATCGGCGAAGCGCCGGACCATGCACTTGGCCAGCGGCAATTCGAGGTATGCCGCGATGGCCTCGGCCAGAGGCCGGCTCGCGTTGCCGGCGATGATCTTGATCGAGGACTTCATGCCGGGGTCTTCATCTCGCGATCCAGGAGGGCCGGTCCCGTGCCGGGGGGCGGGCCTTCGTTGCGGCGCTCCATAACAGCCGCAACAGGGGCGTCACAATGCCTTCACCTGGGTTACGAGCCCAGGTTTTCGCACATCAGGGCTCGAGCAGCCGGTGCAGATGCACGATGAAGTAGCGCGTCTGTGCGCTGTCAACCGTCGATTGTGCCTTGGATTTCCAGGCGCTCTGCGCCGAGGCGTAGTCCGGAAAGATGCCGACGATGTCGAGATTCTTGACGTCGCGGAAGTTCACGCCGTCGAGACTCTCCAACTCGCCGCCGAAGACGAGATGCAGTCTCTGTGCGCTGTCGATCGTCGTCGTCATTGCCGCGTCTCCTCCCCGGTCGGTTCCGGCGCCATTCCGGAAGGCACGAGCCGTGCCGCCGGTCCGGTCGCAAACGCAGACGGGTTCGTCAACCCGAACGATGTGCCGGGAAACATGCCGGACGGCCACGGGGGCGCCGTGCGGCGTTGCCGACGACCCCTGTTCAGAGATCGAACAGGGTCCCCTGCCGAGCCGGGACCGCGGCGGACTCCGGCTGGGACGGCTTCGGGACGGCCTTCTTCGGCGCGGTCTTCCGGGCGCCCGTCTTTCCGGTGACCCTCTTCCCGGAGACCGGCTCGGCGTGGTTCTCGGGGAGCGACGCAAGGGGGCCGGCCCGCGTGTCGGACGGGGCATTGAGGGGGCGGACGCCGACGAGGCCGTCGGCGAATTCGAGGGTCATGTGCGGGGCGACTTGCGCGGCGGCGCGGATCGCGCGCCCGTCCCCATCGCGCACCAGGGCATAGCCGCGAGCCAGGACGGCGCGATAGCTGAGGGAGCCGAGAAGGCCGGCCAGACCGGCGAGGCGGTCGGCGCGGCGCTCGGTCAGCCGGACGCCGGCCTGGACGAGGCGCGCCTGCAGCGCGCCGAGGCGCTCGCGACTGCGCACCTGCTCGGCGCGGGCCCGGCTCAGGGTTCCCTCGCGGGCGATGACGAGGCGGCGCCCGAGATACGACAGCCCCTCCGCTTTCCGCGCCATGTCGTGGCGCAGGGCGGCGCCGGGGCGGTCACCGATGCGGGCGACGCGTCCGCGGGCCTGGGCGAGGGCCAGGGTCGGCGGATGCCGGGCGAAGCGCTCGACCAGGCGCGAGACCCGCAGCCGGAACACCCGTGCGTTTCCGGCCAGCGCCGGGCCGAGGCGGGCCTCGGCGAGGTCGAGGCGCTGGCGCTTGGCGGCGAGGAAGGCGTCGACATCGGGCATCGCCCGCACCAGGGCGCGCAGGTCGCTGCGCTCCCGGTCGAGGCGCCGCTGGACCGCCTCGCGCTGGCGCCGCCCGAGATCGGTCACCTCGGCGACGAGGTCGGTCCGCACCGGCACCGCCATCTCGGCGGCTCCGGTCGGGGTCGGGGCCCGGCGGTCGGAGACGAAGTCGATCAGGGTGGTATCGGTCTCGTGGCCCACCGCCGAGATCAGCGGAATCGTCGAGTCCGCAGCCGCGCGCACCACGCATTCTTCGTTGAAGGTCCAGAGATCCTCGATCGAGCCGCCGCCGCGGGCCACGATCAGCACGTCAGGACGTGGGATCGGACCGCCCGGCATGCATGCGTTGAAGCCCCGGATCGCCGCGGCGATCTCCTCGGCCGCCCCCTCCCCCTGCACGCGCACCGGCCAGACCAGGACCGGCCGGGCGAAGCGGTCCGCCAGCCGGTGCAGGATGTCGCGGATGACGGCGCCGGTGGGCGAGGTCACGACGCCGACGATGCAGGGCAGGTAGGGAATGGGCCGCTTGCGCTCGGCCGCGAACAGGCCCTCGGCGGCGAGCACGCGTTTGCGCTCCTCGAGAAGCGCCATCCAGGCGCCGATGCCCGCCGGCTCCAGGGTCTCGATGACGATCTGGTAGGAGGACTTGCCCGGAAAGGTCGTGATCCGCCCGGTGGCGACCACCTCCAGCCCCTCCTGGGGACGCTGGCGCAGACGGTTGAAGGTACCCTTCCAGACGACCGCGTCGATGCGGGCGCTGCCGTCCTTCAACGAGAAATAGGCGTGGCCGGAGCTGTGCTGGCCGCGAAAGCCCGAGATCTCGCCGCGCAGACGGACATGGCCGAAAGCGTCCTCCAGCGTCCGCTTGAGAGCGGAGGCGAGGTCACCGACGGACCATTCCGGTACGTTGGAGACTGGTCCGGGTACGATGACGGTTTTGGCGGGCGGAGGGGGAACGGCCATGGGCGCGGACGCTAGGGCCGGCGCTGCGGCAGGTAAAGTAGGCGGCCGCGCGGCCCGGGCCTCACATCAGGATGGACAGGATCACCAGGACCGACGCCACCGGAACGGCGCAGATCGCCAGGGCCATGCGCCAGATCGGCAGGTCGTCGAGGTTGCTGTTGTCGTTGCAGGCTCTAACCGGAACCCTGCCGCGCGTGACATATTGCGAGAGGCTGACGCTCCGGGGGGAAGTCGGCGCCACCAAAAACGGAACGGATTTGCGACAGCCTGGCATGATCCTCTTAACGTCGTCCCGACGTGTTCGTTCCACCCTGACCATACGCCACGGCACGAATGGCGGACCCGGTTCGCGGAACGCTTCTCGTGCACATCGCCAGGGTCCACGGAGAATCGGACTATTCAACGGTTGGCTTTTGGGGAACATCACGCCCCATGAACATCCTCCTCATCGGCTCGGGCGGGCGCGAGCACGCCCTGGCCTACGCCATCGCCAAGAGCCCGCTCTGCGCCCGCCTGTTCACCGCGCCCGGCAACCCCGGCACGGCCGCTTTCGGCGAGAACCGGCCGGATCTCGACGTATCGGACCACGCAGCCGTGCGGGCCTTCTGCGCGGGCGAGCGCATCGGCCTCGTGGTGGTCGGGCCCGAAGCCCCCCTGGTGGCCGGCCTCGTGGACGACCTCCAGGCGGCGGGTCTTCGGGTCTTCGGGCCGACCAAGGCCGCCGCCCAGCTCGAAGGCTCGAAGGGCTTCACCAAGGATCTCTGTGCCGAGGTCGGCATTCCCACCGCCGCCTTCGCCCGTTTCCAGGCCCTCGAACCGGCCCTGGCCTATCTCGCCGCGCACGGGGCACCGATCGTCGTGAAGGCCGACGGGCTGGCGGCCGGCAAGGGCGTGGTGGTGGCCGAGACCCGGGAGCAGGCCGAGAACGCGGTGCGTGCCCTGTTCGAGGAGCCCGGCGCCGAGATCGTCATCGAGGAATGCCTGTTCGGCGAGGAGGCGAGCTTCTTCGCCCTGTGCGACGGCACCCGCGCGGTGCCGGTGGGCACGGCCCAGGATCACAAGCGGGTCTTCGACGGGGACCGCGGTCCGAATACGGGCGGCATGGGTGCCTATTCGCCGGCCACCATCCTGACCCCGGCCCTGGAGCGGGAGGTGATGGAGACGATCATCGCCCCGACCCTCGACGGCATGCGCGCGCGCGGCATTCCCTTCACCGGCATCCTCTATGCCGGGCTGATGCTCACCGCCGACGGGCCGAAGCTGATCGAATACAACACCCGCTTCGGCGACCCGGAGGCCCAGGTGCTGATGCCCCGCCTCGCCTCCGACCTCGTGCCCGCCCTCCTGGCGGCCTGCGAGGGCGACGTGTCCGGCATCGACCTGGAATTCGATGCGCGCCGCGCGGCCCTCACCGTGGTCATGGCAGCGGCCGGCTATCCCGGCACGGTGATGCGCGGGTCCGAGATCCGCGGCGTCGAGGCGGCGGGGGTGAGCGACGAGGTCATCGTGTTCCAGGCCGGCACCCGTGCCGAGGGCGGGCGCCTGCTCGCCGATGGCGGCCGGGTGCTCGCCGTCACGGCCCTGGGCGAGAGCATGATGGAGGCCCAGGCCCGCGCCTACGCGGCGGTGGCCCGGATCGACTGGCCGGAGGGGTTCTGCCGACGCGACATCGGCCGCCGCGCCGTGGCCCGCGAGGTTGCCGGCGGCGGGATCTGAGACCGGGCCGTCAGCGCCGCTTGTTGCCGCGCGGGCCGGTCGGCACCACCGTGTTGCCCCGGTTCTCGGCCTGCAGGATGCGCCAGCGCGCCACCCGCTCCGGGTCGAGGCGACCCTCGGCCACGGCACCCTGCACGGCGCAGCCGGGCTCGTGGGCGTGCGTGCAGTCGCGGAAGCGGCAGGCGGGTGCCAGCTCGGTGATCTCGGCGAACAGGGTGTCGATCCCTTCGGCCGCGTCGCCGAGCTGGAGCGAGCGGATGCCCGGCGTGTCGATCACCCAGCCGCCGCCCGCGATGGCGTGGAGCGAGCGGCTCGTCGTGGTGTGCCGGCCTTTGGCGTCGTGCTCCCGGATGCCGCCCGTGGCCTGCGGCGCCGCAAGGTCCGGACCCGCCAGGGTGTTCACCAGGGTCGACTTGCCGACGCCCGAGGAGCCGACCACCGCGACGGTGCGGCCGGGACCGCACCAGGGGGCGAGCTGCGTCGCCGCCTCGGGCTCGCGTGTATTCACGACCGTGACGGCGAGGTCGCGCTGCAGGGCCTCGGCCGCGCGTCGGTAGCGCCCGGAATCCGCTGCCACGTCCGCTTTCGTCAGCACGATGACGGGCTCCGCCCCGCCCTGGTTGGCCAGGGCGAGGTAGCGCTCCAGCCGGGTCGGGTTGAAGTCCGCGTTGCAGGAGGTGACGATGAACAGTGCATCGACGTTCGCCGCCGCGAGCTGCGGCGAGGCGCTGCCTTCCCGGCGCCGCTCGAGCACGGTGCGCCGGTCCAGGCGCCGGCGCAGCATCTGCGTGCCGGCCTCGACCAGGACCCAGTCGCCGACGGCGTAGTCGCCGGTGTTGGTGTGGACCGGCAGCATGAGCTTGACCGGTCCCCCCTCGGAGAGGGCGCTCATGCGGGCGCGGTGCACGGTGGCGACGCGCTGGGGCAGGAGGCCCGCCTCGTCGGGCCGGCGCTGGTCCGCGAAGAAGGCGGACCAGCCGAGTTCGGCGAGGCTATGGGCGGCGGTCACGACGCGCTCAACCGGCGAGCCGCGCCAGCGCCTCCGTGATCTTCTCCAGGCGGGCCGCCTCCCCGTCGCGGCGCTCGCGCTGCTCGTCCACCACCTCGTCGGGGGCGCGGGCGAGGAAGTCGGCATTGCCGAGCTTGGCCTCGATCTTGGCGATCTCGGCGCCGGCCTTGGCCGCCTCCTTCTTCAGGCGCGCGACCTCCGCCGCGAGGTCGACGATGCCCTCCAGGGGCAGGGCCGCCACCGAGCCGCGCACCAGGAGCTGCACCGAATTCTTCGGCGCGACCGCCTCGAAGCGGATCTCGGAGAGCCGGGCCAGGCGGACCAGGGTGTCGCCCCAGCGGGTGGCGCGGGCGCGCAATTCGGCGTCGGCGCCCACCACCACGAGGGGGATCTGCGCGGCCGCCGGCACGCTGGTCTCCGAGCGGGCGGAGCGGATCTCCGAGACGAG
This sequence comes from Methylobacterium sp. FW306-05-D, assembly GCF_058782155.1. Classification (NCBI taxonomy): domain Bacteria; kingdom Pseudomonadati; phylum Pseudomonadota; class Alphaproteobacteria; order Hyphomicrobiales; family Methylobacteriaceae; genus Methylobacterium; species Methylobacterium sp. FW306-05-D. The sequence goes on along the minus strand of NZ_JBYSXL010000075.1, from coordinate 2,714 downwards.
GTCCACGAGCCAGCCGATCTCCGCCTCGGAGGCCGAATCGTTCAGGGCGGCCAGATCCGGCCAGGACGCCAGGGCGAGCAGGCCGCGCGACTCCGAAAAACCCTCGCCCTTGATCGCCCAGAGCTCCTCCGTGAGGAACGGCATGAACGGGTGCAGCAGCTTGGCGATCTGGTCGATCAGGAAGGCCACGGTCCCTTGCGTCTCGGCCCTGGCGGCGGCCTCGACGCCCTCCCCCTGGAGCACCGGCTTGGCGAGCTCCAGGTACCAGTCGCAGAAGATGTTCCAGACGAAGCGGTAGGCGGCCGCCGCCGCGTCGTTGAAGCGGTAGGCCTCGAGCGCCGCCGTGACCTCGGCCACCGCCCGCGCGGCCTCGCCGAGCGCCCAGCGGTTCAGGGTCTCGCCCGCCTCCTCCGGCCGGTACTCGGCCCGCAGGGTGCAGCCGTTCATCTCGGCGAAGCGCGAGGCGTTCCAGAGCTTCGTCGCGAAGTTGCGGTAGCCCTCGACCCGGTTCACCGCGAGCTTGATGTCGCGCCCCTGCGCGGCCATCGCCGCGAGGGTGAAGCGCAGGGCGTCGGCGCCGTACTGGTCGATGAGCCCGAGGGGATCGACGACGTTGCCCTTCGACTTCGACATCTTGGCGCCCGACGCATCGCGCACCAGCGTGTGCAGGTAGACCGTGGAGAACGGCACCCGGTCGGTGACGTGCAGCCCGAGCATCATCATCCGGGCGACCCAGAAGAAGATGATGTCCTTGCCGGTCACCAGCGTGTCGGTCGGGTAGTAGCGCGCCAGTTCCGGGGTCTCGTCCGGCCAGCCCAGCGTCGAGAACGGCCACAGGGCGGAGGAGAACCAGGTGTCGAGGACGTCCTCGTCCCGGCGCAGGACGACCGCTGCCCCGCGCTGCGCCTCGGCCTGACCTTGCGCCTCGGCCTCGGTCGTCGCGACGTAGATGCCGCCGGCCTCGTCGTACCAGACCGGGATCTGGTGGCCCCACCAGAGCTGGCGCGAGATGCACCAGGGCTCGATGTTCTCGAGCCACTGGAAGAAGGTCCGCTCGTAATTCTCGGGCACGAAACGGGTTTTGCCGTCGCGCACCGCCTGCAGGGCGCGCTCGGCGAGCGGCTTCACGTTCACGTACCACTGGTCCGTGAGGTAGGGCTCGATGACGACGTTCGAGCGGTCGCCGTGTGGGACCGCATGGGTGTTGGGCTCGGTCAGGCGCAGGCGCTCGCGCGCCTCCATCAGGGCGACGACGCGCTTCCTCGCCTCGAACCGGTCGAGGCCGTGCAGGGCCAGGGCCTCCGGCTCGGGGTCGGCGCCGGCAAGGAAAGCCGTATTGCCGTCGAGGCTTATGCGGGCTTCCGCATCCAGGATGTTGATCGGCGTGCAGCCGGCGCGGCGGCCCACCTCGAAATCGTTGAAGTCGTGGGCGGGCGTGATCTTGACCGCACCCGTGCCCTTCTCGGGATCGGAATAGCTGTCGGCCACGATCGGGATCAGGCGCCCGACGAGGGGCAGCCGCACGAATCGGCCGACGAGATGGGTGTAGCGCTCGTCCTCCGGGTGGACCGCCACCGCGGTGTCGCCCAGCATGGTCTCGGGCCGGGTCGTGGCCACCGTGATGACCGCGCCGGTCTCGGCGCCGTCCGCATCGACGACCGGGTAGTCGAAGTGCCAGAGATGGCCCTTCACCTCGACCTGGATCACCTCCAGGTCGGAGATCGCGGTCTGGAACTTGGGGTCCCAGTTCACGAGGCGCTTGTCGCGGTAGATCAGGCCCTGCGCGTGCAGGTCGACGAAGGTCTTCGTCACGGCGCGGACCATCTGGTCGTCCGGCGCGCCCGAGACGCCCATGGTGAAGCGCTCGCGCGACCAGTCGCAGGAGGCGCCGAGGCGCTTCAGCTGGTTGACGATGGCGCCGCCCGATTCCGCCTTCCAGGCCCAGACCTTCTCCACGAAGGCCGCGCGGCCGATCTCGCGCCGGCCCGGCTCCTTCGCCTCGGCGAGGCGGCGTTCCACCACCATCTGGGTGGCGATGCCGGCATGGTCGGTGCCCGGCTGCCAGAGCACGTCGCGGCCGCGCATGCGCTCGAAGCGGCAGAGGATGTCCTGGAGCGTGTTGTTGAGGGCGTGCCCCATGTGCAGGCTGCCGGTGACGTTCGGCGGCGGGATCACCATGGTGAAGGGCGTCGCCCCGGCCCGCTCGGGCCGTCCGGCCCGGAAGGCGCCGCCGGACTCCCAGGAGGCGGCGATGCGCGCCTCGACGGCGGCGGGATCGAAGGTCTTGTCCATCATGGGCGGATCGGGTCACATGTCGAGGAAGCGGAAGCTGGCCCGCTTTCAACCCGTCACGGCCCTTGCGTCAACTCGCGAGCCCCGCGATTCGGCGTCGGCGGCCCCTCTCGCCCTAGCGGCCCTCTCGCCCTAGCGGCCCCTGGCCACGCGCTCGATCTCGGCCCGGACCAGCCGCTCGACCATGCCGGGGAGGTTTTCGTCGAGCCAGTCCTTCAGCATCGGCCGAAGCATGTCCTGCACGAGTTCTTCCACGGTGCGGGACTGGATGCTCATCACCGAGCTGGAGAGCATGTTGAAGGCCTGGGCGACGCTGGCGTCGGTGACGGCCGAGGTGAGGCGCTCGGTGGGCGTCGGCTCCGGCTCGGGCGCGCGGGCGGCGGGCTGCGGCGCCGGGCGGGGCGGCTCGACCGAGGCGGGGG
>NZ_JBYSXL010000074.1:0-22075 GCF_058782155.1 Methylobacterium sp. FW306-05-D | reverse complement strand
TAGACGTTGGCCGTGTTCTTGATCATCTTCAGGTCGTGGAAGTAGCTGCGCGTGACGAGGTTGTCGGTGCCGCTGAGGATCACGCCTTCGCCGACCTTGCTGGCCTCGACGTTCCGGATCGTGATGTGGCTGGCGGACTTGCTGACGTTGATCCCGGCCTGTCCGGCGCCGGTGATGTTCAGCCCGTCGATGACGACATACTTGGCGTTGCCGACCAGGATGCCGTCCGCGTAGCCGGTGGCGCTGTTGCCGATCTTGGCGGCCGGGCCGGAGCCGTAGGTGGTGAAGGTGATGGGGGCCTTCTCGGTGCCCGATGCGCTGATGGTGAGTGCGCCCGTGTCGGCGGCCGAGGTGGTGTAGGCGGTGCCGGCCTTGAAGGCGACGGTGTCACCGGCCTGGAGCTTGAGCGTGTTGACCGCCTCCAGGCTGCTCAGGGGCGCCGCCGCCGATGTTCCGGCATTTCGATTCGAGGCAGACGTGGAGGAGTTGTCGACGTAGTAAATCGTCACAATAATGCCTGTTCTCTGGGTGCTCTCGTGCGATCAAGCTCGCTCTCTGCACAAAATTGCGAATTTGCGGCGCATCTCGATGGGAAAGATAGGCTGCTGCGAAACGCATGTTTTAAACGAACTTCGTCAGCATATGTTTAAAAACTATGCAATCAAGCCGATTTTCATCAAATATATATGAGACTTTAGAAGAGAATATATGCTGATCTACAGGTTTGGACTTAGGAATTATCTTTTTACACTGCGGTACATCGAGAAAACGTCGCTAGAAGCCTGGATCGAGAGGCGTCTCGATCGGGGCCGAGATATTCGGACGCCTCAGAGCGGTCGATCGGTCTTAGCTGAGCCATTGGCGATCGCATCGGATCGGGCGCCGCAAGTCGAGGGGCGAAGTCCGGCGCGCGGCGCGGACCCGAATACCACCGCATCGCCGCACAAGGCATTTTGTCGCACCGGGAACAATCAGCGTCGTCGGTGTCGCGACGAGCAACGGCCAAGATGAGGCGCGCTCAAGAAGCGCCCGCCCCTGGTACAGGCCTGGGCCGCGTCCCCTCAGACGCCGGCGCCGTTCGCCCCGCGCCGGCTGAGCAGATCCTTGCGGAACTTGGCGTCCAGGCGCTGCATGAAGTGCTCGGCGCAGCACATGTGGTCGTGCATCTCACGGCGGACGGCCTCGGCGTCCTCGGCGCGGTAGGCGGCCACGAGGGCGCGGTGGCTGGCGAGGTTGTGGGCGCCGAAGGCCTCGTGCTCGGTGAGGCTGTCGCTGCGGAACTCCACGAGGTCGCGCAGCAGGCTGTTGAGGAACCGGCACATGAAGGCCAGCAGCGGGTTGTCGCTGGCGTCGCACAGGATGTCGTGGAAATCGACCTCGACGACCCGGCCGAGGCCGCGCTGGTCGCCCGCATTGGCGGCCTCGCAGGCGGCCATGTTCTCCTCCAGGCGGCGGAATTCCGCCTCGCCGAGGCGACCGACGACGCTGACGCCCAGCGTGACCTCCAGGCTGCGGCGCAGGGCGTAGACCTGGGCGAAGTCGAGTTCCTGGAAGTGCAGGAAGCGGCGCAGCTGCTGCGCGGCGGCGTCCACCGAGATCGGGCGGATCTCCGGGCCGCCATTGGGGCCGGACTGCATCGTCACCAGCCCCTGGACCTCCAGGGCCTTCAGGGCCTCGCGGATCGTGCCCTTGGCGCAGCCGTAATGCTGCATCAGGGCGCGCTCGTTGGGCAGGCGGTCGCCGGGGGCCAGGCGCTCGCGGGCGATCCGGTTGCAGAGATCCTCCGCGATCTGGTCCGACAGCTTGATCCGCCGCATCGGCGCGGGCGGCTCCGCCGCCTCGGGCGTGGTGGTCATCGGGAGACCTGGTCCGTCGGGGGCGTCCAGGCCACGTCGGGATCGAGGGGGACGATCGGGCGGGCGAGCTTGGCGAACGGGAACAGCCCGTAATCGGAGCTGGTGACGCCCCGGCTCGCGCATTCCACCACCGCCCGGGCGATGGGCTCGAAGACCGGCCGGCAATACATCCGCGACTTCAGGATCAGCACCCGGGCCGCGGCCGGGTCGAGGCCCGAGCCCGTGAACACGCCGAGGTCCCAGGGCTCGTGCGGCTCTTCCGTGACGAGGATGCGGGCCGCCCCGGTGTCGAGCACCGCCGCACGGCCCATGTGGCAGCGCTGGCCGGTATAGGTCGGGCCGGTGATGACGTAGGTGCCGTCGCCGAGCGCCGCCACCGTCCCGGTCAGGGGGAGGGGGGCCTGGCGCTCGAAGCCCGGCAGGGGCACGCGGTTGCCGAGGCCGAGCTCGACCCGGGCGCCGACGCCCGCCGCCTGCAGGGCCGCGACGGCCTCGGGGTCGCAGATCGGGCCGGCGAGGATGCCCTCCATCCCGGCCGCCAGGGCGGCGGCGAGGACGTCCATCACGTCGCAGGTGCCCCCCGACATGCAGTTGTCGCCGTGGTCGAGGAGGAGCACCGGGCCCTCGCCCGGGCCGGCCAGCGCCGCCCTGGCCGCCGCCATGGACCCGGCCAGCGGCGCCTCGTCGTAGACGAAGTCCGGACGCGCCTCCCAGAGCCCCGCGGCGAGATCGCGGGCCGCCGCGTCGGCGGCCGCTTGCGTTTCCGCCGTGACCGTGACCGAGACGCCGGCCTCGGCCAGGTCCGCCAGGGAGAAGCCGCCGAAGATCGTGGCGGCGAGGACGCCGGGGCGGGCCTCCGCCGCCCGGGCGGCCGCCACCGCCGCCTGCATCGGGCCGGGCACGCGGGTGTCCATGCGCAGGGTGTGGGCGAGCATCGGCGGGTGGACCCAGGCCCGGCACGGGCTCAGGCCCTCGTCGAGCATGCGCCCGACGATGCCGGCGACCAGGGCGCCGGTCTCGGCCATGTCCACGTGCGGATAGGTCTTGAAGCCCGCCAGCGCGTCGCAGTTCGCCACCATGCGGGCAGTGATGTTGCCGTGCAGGTCGAGGGCGACGCCGAGCGGCACGCCGGGCGCCAGGGCGCGGATGCGGGCGAGGAGTTCGCCCTCGCCGTCGTCGTGGCTCTGCGTCACCATCGCCCCGTGCAGGTCGAGGAGGATGGCGTCGCAGCCGGGGCGGATCGCCTCGAGAATCGCCGTGGCGAGCGCCTCGAAGGCCGCGTCCGCCACCGGGCCGCTCGGGTTGGCATGGGCCGAGACCGGCACCGCGACGGCGGCGCCCCGGCCTTCCGCGAAGCGGATGAAGGCGCCGAGCGCCGTGGTGCTGCCGCGCCCCGCCGCCAGCGCCTCCGCGCCCCAGAGCGGACTGAAGGCGGCCAGCGGCGTCGCCAGGGGCGAGAAGGTGTTGGTCTCGTGGTTCACCCGGGCGGTGACGATACGCATGGGGGCGCGCCTTGCTGGGGGTCGGGGATCAGGCTGCGGGGGCGTGGCGGGCATCGTAGTCGAGCACCGCGTCGAGCAGGACCTGCGCGCCGGCGGCGCATTCGGCGGGCGCGGTGGATTCGGCCGGGTTGTGGCTGAGGCCCCCGGCGCTCGGCACGAACACCATGGTGGTGGGCACCAGGGCGGCGACGTGGGCGGCGTCGTGGCCGGCCCCCGAGACCATGTCGCGGGTGGCGTGGCCGCCCTTCTCGGCCGCCCGTCGGACGGAGGCGATGCAGTCGGGGTCGAAGGCGACCGGGGCGGTGCGGGCGATGGTCTTCAGCCGGGTCTCGAGGCCGAGCTCGGCCGCGACGCGCGTCACGGCCGCCTCCAGGGCCGCTTCCATGGCGTCGAGCACCGCGTCCTGCGGGTGGCGCAGGTCCACGGTGAGGAAGACGTGGCCCGGAATCACGTTGTTGGAGTTCGGCGTCACGGTGAGGTGGCCCACCGTGGCGACCGCGTCGGGGGCATGCGCCCGGGCGGCGGCATCCACCGCCTCGACCAGGCGCGCGGCGCCGAGGAGCGCGTTGCGCCGCATCGGCATCGGGGTCGAGCCCGTATGGGCGGACTGGCCCTCCAGGGTGACCTCGTACCAGCGCATGCCCTGCACGCCCTGGACCACGCCGATGGTGGCGCCTTCAGCCTCCAGGATCGGGCCCTGCTCGATGTGCAGTTCGAACATCGCCCCGAACGGCACCGAGCCGGCGGGGGCCGCGCCGCGATAGCCGATGGCGTCGAGGGCCGCGCCGAAGCGCGTGCCGGCGCTGTCCTGGCGCGCCTCGGCCCAGGCGCCGTCATAGATGCCCGCATAGACGCCCGAGCCCAGCATGGCGGGGGCGAAGCGCGCGCCCTCCTCGTTGGTCCAGTTCACGAGCAGCAGCGGCGCCTCGGTGACGAAGCCGGCCCCGTCGAGGGTGCGCAGCACCTCGAGGGCGGCCAGCACGCCCAGCACCCCGTCGAACCGGCCTCCCGTGGGCTGAGTGTCGAGGTGGCTGCCGAGCGCGATCGGCTTCAGGTCCGGGTTCCGGCCGGGGCGCAGGGCGAACATGTTGCCCACCGCATCCACCGTGAGGGAGCAGCCCAGCGCCGCGACCTGGGCCCGCAGCCAGTCGCGCACCCGGCGGTCCTCGTCGCTGAGCGTCAGGCGGGCGATGCCGCCGTCGGGGGTGGCGCCGATGGCGGCGGTCTCCGTCAGGGTGTCCCAGAGGCGCTCGGCGTTGATGGTGAGGTTCGACATGGCTGTCCTAAGGTTCCTTCGCTGCTCACGCCGCCTTCACGCCGAGGAAGCGGTCGCGCGCCGCCGCGTCGGCGACGAAGTCGGCATTGCCGGCCGCGTAGGCGACGCGGCCGAGTTCGAGGATGTAGTGGCGGTCGGCGAGGCTCGTGCAGACCGCGAGGTTCTGCTCCACCAGCAGGATCGGGACCCCGGCGTCGCGGATGGCCCGGATCTGCGCCACGATCTCCTCGACGATGACGGGGGCGAGGCCCTCCACCGGCTCGTCGAGCATGAGGAGCTTCGGCCCCGAGAGGAGGGCGCGGGCGATCGACAGCATCTGCTGCTCGCCCCCCGAGAGCTGGGCGCCCCCGTTGCGGCGGCGCTCTTCGAGACGCGGGAACATGGCGTAGATCTCCCGCAGGCCCCAGGGCGAGCCCTTGCGCGCGGCGATGGCCAGGTTCTCCTCCACGCTGAGCAGGCTGAAGATGCCGCGATCCTCCGGCACGAGGGTGAGGCCGGCCCGGGCGATGCGATGGGCGGGCCAGCCGGCCACGTCGGTGCCGTGGAAGCGCACCCGGCCGCCCCGCGGGGGCAGGAGTCCGCTGATCGCTTTCAGCGTCGAGGTCTTGCCGGCGCCGTTGCGCCCGAGGAGGCAGACGATCTCGCCCGCACGCACCTCCAGGCTGACGCCCTGGAGGATGTGGCTCTTGCCGTAGAAGCCCTGGACCGCGTCCAGGGCGAGGGCGACCGGGCCGCTCACGAGACCAGGTCCCCGGTGATCATGTTGCCGAGATAGGCCCGGCGCACCTCCGGGTCGTCGCGGACTCTTGCCGGCGGACCCTCCACCAGCACGCGGCCGGCGCGCATCACCGTCACGGTGTCGGAGATGTTCATGACGATGCCCATGTTGTGCTCGATGAACAGGACGGTGTGGTCGCGCCCGAGGTCGCGGATCAGCGCCGTCATCGCCGCGATGTCGTCGATGCCCATGCCGGAGGTCGGCTCGTCGAGGAGGATGACCTTCGGTGCCGCCGCCATCGCCATCCCGACCTCGAGGCGCCGCTGCTGGCCGTGCGAGAGCTCGCCGGCGGCGCGCAGGGCCACGCGGGTGAGGTCGAGGCGCTCCAGCATCGCCTCCGCCATGGCGAGCGCCGGCCGGTTGGCCTCGGCCCGGCGCCAGGGGGCCAGCGCCTGCCAGGGCGTCCGGCCTTGCGCGGCCAGCCGCAGGTTCTCGCGGACACTCAGCGTCGGGAAGAGGCTGGTGACCTGGAACGAGCGGGCGAGGCCGAGGCGCACGCGCTCGTGGTCCGATGTGCGGGTGATGTCCCGGCCGCCCAGGGTGATGCGCCCGGCCGAGGGCGCGATCCGGCCGGTCAGGGCGTGGAACAGCGTGGTCTTGCCGGCGCCGTTCGGGCCGATGATCGAGTGGACGCTGTTTTCGGCGATGCGCAGGGTCACGTCCTGCAGGGCGACGAAGCTGCCGTAGCGCACGCTCAAGGCGTCCGTGGAGAGGATCGGCGCGGTCATCGGGCGACCTCCGGTGCGCGGCCGGTCTCCGCCATCGGGAGACCCTCCGCCGCGGGAGCGACCGCGAGGTCGGTCACCACGGGCCGGTCCGGCGCCGGGTCGTCGGGCGGCGGGGCCCGCGTCATCAGGGCGACGGCGCGCTCGATCAGGCCCCAGAGCCCGCGCTGCAGGACCAGCGTGATCACGATGAGGAGGAGGCCGAGGAGGAGGAGCCAGCGCGGCCAGATCGCCGAGAGGGCGTCGGCGGCGAGCAGGTAGGCGCCGGCTCCGAGGAGCGAGGCGAACAGATTCGCGGTTCCGCCGATGATCGTCATGATCAGCAGGGTCTCGCTGGTGTGGTAGTCGATGTTCGAGAGCGGTGCGACGCCGATCAGCATGGCGTGGAGCGCGCCCGCGAAGGCCGTGACCGCGCCGGAGATCGCGAAGGCCGCGACCTTGAAGGCGCGCACCGGGTAGCCGATCGCCCCGGCCCGGCCCTCGTTGTCGCGGATGGCGAGCAGGGTGCGCCCGAAGGTGGAGAGCGCGACCCGCTGCAGGGCGGCGAAGAGCCCGAGGAAGAGCACGGCCACGAAGGCGTAGTAGCTCCAGGGATCGCTGAGGACCGTGCCGGCGAGGCGCGGGCGCGGGATGTCGAGGAGGCCGTTGTCGCCGCCGGTGAGGCCGCTGAAGGTGTAGGCCAGGAAGTAGAACATCTGCGAGAAGGCGAGCGTCAGCATCACGAAGTAGACGCCCTGGCGCCGGATCGAGACCCAGCCCACCACGGCCGCCACCAGGGCGCCTCCGCCCAACGCCAGCAGCAGCACGACGGGGGCGGGCAGGCCGGCCCGGACGAGGCCGAGCCCGGCGACGTAGCTGCCCAGGCCGAAGAAGATGCCCTGGCCGAAGGAGAGGAGGCCGGTATAGCCGAGCAGCAGGTTGCAGGCGGCGACGGCCAGCCCGAAGATCAGGATCTCGCTGGCCAGGGTGCCGGAGCGCATGACGAGGGGCAGGACCAGCACGGCGGCCACCGCGAGGCCGAACTGCACCAGGGGCCGGTCGAGGACGGGGATCATCGCGAACTCCTCCTCAGGCCCGGCCGAACAGGCCGCGCGGCATCGCCATGATGATGCCGGCCATGCCGAGATAGATGACGAGGCGTGCCCCCTCGGGCCATAGGGTGGCCATCAGGCTCTGGGCGATGCCGACGAGGAGGCCGGCCGCGAGCGCCCCGGCGTAGCTGCCCATCCCGCCGATCACCACCACCACGAAGGCGATGCCCAGCGCCTCGACGCCCATGAAGGGCTCGACGCCGCGGATGGGGGCGGCGAGTGCCCCGGCCAGCCCCGCGAGCCCGGCGCCGAGGGCGAACACCGCGGTGTTGATGCGTAAGGTGTCGTAGCCCAGCAGCGCCATGTTCGACGGGGATTCGGAGCCCGCGCGGACGATGGCGCCGAGCCGCGTCCGGTCGAGGAGCCACCACAGGCCGGCCGCCAGGATCGCCGTGAAGCCGATCACGAAGAGCCGGTATTCCGGATAGATGAAGTCGCCCAGGATCATCACGCCGCCGAGTTCCTCCGGCGGGGCGACGTTCCCGCCGATGGGCCCCCAGACGATGATGACGAGTTCCTGCACCACCAGGGCGAGGCCGACCGTGACGAGGATGTGGAAGGTATGGGGCAGCTTGTAGACCCGGCGCAGGAGCAGCATCTCGGTCAGGGCCGCCAGCCCCGCGACGACGAGGGCGGCCAGCGGCATCGCCACCCAGAAGCTCAGGCCCCGCTCGACGCCCTCGTAGGCGAGGTAGGCGCCGAGGAGGTAGAACGCCCCGTGGGCGAAATTCACGAACTGCAGCAGCCCGAAGATGATGCTCAGTCCCACCGCCAGGAGGAAGTAGAGCATCCCGAGGCCGAGACCGTTCAGGATCTGGAACAGGTAGGTCACAGGGTCTCCAGGTCCGTGTCAGGCATTGGTGCGAGGGTTGCGCCGACCAGCGCGCCGCCGCGTCATTCCGGGGCCGCGAAGCGGAGCCCGGAATCCCGGAACACAGGTGGCGTCTTGCTTGGCTCCGTCAGCGGCTCTGGATTCGGGGCTCGCCTGCGGCGCCCCGGAATGACGCAACGCTTGAGCGACAACCGGTCTGGTGAGGAACCTCGGCTCCGGTTCACCCTCACGCCATCTTGCAGCCGGCGGCCTCGGGCGAGAGGAACGACTTGCCGGACTGGATGACCTCGGCGAAATCGTCCTTGTCCTTCATGGCGGACTTCGCCTTGCCCTTGAGCAGGTAGTAATCCTTGATGACCTGGTGGTCGGCGGCGCGGATCTCCTCCTCGCCGGTGAGGCCCGAATAGCGCAGGCCCTCGAGGGCCTTGATCACGGCGGGGCCGTCGGCGGCGCCGGCCTTGGCGGCCGCGTCGAGGAGCAGCTTGGTGATCTGGTACGAGCCGGCGAAGGAGTAGTTCGGCGTCATCTTGGCGGTCTCGCGGACCTTGGCCACCAGGGCCTTGTTCAGGGGCGAGTCGATGCCGTGCCAGTATTGCGCGCCGAAATAGACGCCCTCGCAGAGGTCGGCGCCCAGGGCCTCGAACTGCTCCAGGCCCGAGGCCCAGGCGAGCACGATGGTCATGCGCTTCTTGAGGCCGAAGCTCACCGCCTGGCGCAGGGCGTCCGAGGATTGCGAACCGAAATTCAGGAGCAGGAGCACGTCGGGCTTGGCCGCGATGGCGTTGGTCAGGTAGCCGCTGAACTCCTTCTCGGCCAGCGAGTGGTAGCTGTTGCCGACATGCTCGACGCCCTTCTCCTGAAACACCGCCTTGGCGGCGCTCAGCAGGCCCTCGCCGAACACGTATTGCGGGGTGATCGTGTACCAGCGCTTGGCCTGGGGCATCTGCGCGATCAGCGGGCGCACGGTCTGCGCGATGGCCCCGAAGGTCGGCACGGTCCAGCGGAAGGTGCCCCGGTTGCAGTCGGAGCCGGTGATCTCGTCGGCGCCCGCCGTGGTGATGAAGACGCCGTCGCCCTTCGTGACCTCCTTGCCCATCACCAGGGCCTCGGAGGAGAGGATGCCGCCCGCGAAGAGGCGTGTGCCCTGGGCCATCGCCTCCTGCACCTTGCGGGCGGCCGGCGCCGGCTTGCCCTCGGTGTCGATGTCCGCGACCGTGACGGCGCGGCCGAGGATCTTGCCGGCCTCCTGGGCGGCGAAGGCGGCGCCGAGGGAGGCGTACTTGCCGTTGGCCGCGAAGGCGCCGGAGATCGGCAACGGCGCGCCGATGACGAGGGGGCCGTCGGCCGCGCGGGCGCCCCGCAGGAACCCGGGGAGCGGGAGGCCGGAGGCCCCCAGGGCCGCCGCCGTGAGCGAGGTCTTCAGAAACGCACGACGATCACGCATGGCACCGCTCCCCGCTCTCGCGTCGGATAAACTATCCAAACTATACGCATAGAATATGCGCCGCTGAGATCCGTCAAGTCGGGCTGCGATGTTGCACTGCACTTGCGCAGGGAGGCTTCGAATGCTCGGAATGCAGGCAGGGAATGACGCGCGCGCGGGCATTCGGGCCAGGAACGGGGGGCGAGAGCGCGGGACATGGGCGCGGGCCAAGAGCGCGGGCCAAGCGCGCAGGGCGTGGGCGCGGATCGAAGACGCCGCGCAGGCCGCGGACGGATGGGATCGTCTGCGCTGCGACGCGCGCCGGTGTCAGGCGCCCGCGGCATTGCGGCGGGATTGGACCGTCGCGGGAGGAGACAGGCCGGGGCGGCGTCCCTCAGCGCCCGGGCGCGACGAGGTCGTCCACGAGGGCGATGTAGGAGGCGAGCATGCGGTCCACGCTGAAGGCCGCCGCGGTCCGGCGGGTCGCCCCGGCCAGGAGCGCGCGCTGCTCCGGCTGCGCGACGCGGGCGAGCCGATCGATCAGCTGATCGGTCCGTCCGACCTCGAAGAGGTAGCCGTTGACCCCGTCCTGCACGATCTCGGACGCGCCTCCGATCTCGGAGATCACCAGCGGCACCCCGCCGGCGAGGATTTCGAGGGCGGAGAGGGAGAGGGTCTCGATCGACGTGCTGCACAGGACGCCGACGTCGAAGCCCGCGATGCTCGGCCGGACGTCGCCCTGCTCGCCCGTGAACACGACGTGGGGCGTCATCCCGGCGGTCTCGACGACCTGGGTCAGGCGCTCCCGGTCGGGGCCGTTGCCGACGAAGACGACCTTGGCGGGGATGCCCCGCTGCCGGAGTGCGACGAGGGCGTCGACGAGCTGCGCGTGGTTCTTCTCCGGCCGCATCGTCGCCACCAGGCCCATGACGAAATCGTCGGGCCGGACGCCCCAGGCGGCCCGGGTCGCCTCGCGATCCCCCGGACGGGGTGCGAAGTGGTCGAGATCGATCCCGTTGACGATCGCCTCGTCGCGGGTCCCGGTGAGCCCGCGCGCGCGCCAGTAGGCCCGCTGGTTGACGCTGACGTAGACGAGGCGGTCGAGGAACCGGGCCGCGATCCGGAACAGCGCCGTGCGGGGGCCCTCGCCGGGGCGCGGCACCGTCGTGTGGAAGATGCCGACCACCTTGCCGCGCAGGCTCCAGCGGAACGGCAGGGTCACGATGGTGGGGGTCTGGTTGATGACGAAGAGGACGTCGGCGTTCTCCTGCCGCAGGGCTTTCCCGATCCGGAGCCAGGAGCCGATATCGGCCAGGCCGCGGCAGCCCAGCATCCGGGCGCCCTGGGCGCCCGGCAGGGCGAGGGTCTGCGCAGAGCGGCCGCGGCCGAACACGACGACCGAGGTGGGATAGCCGCGCTCCATCAGACGTGCGCGAAGGTCGAGCGTGTGTCGCTCCGCTCCGCCCATATCGAGACCCGGAACGAAAAAAGTAAGTTTAGGCTTCACGCTGGTCGCTCGATCTGTCGCGCCTGACTCTGCATTCGTCTGTATATTGGTGAAAGGTCGACATCCACTGGCGATATTATTCCGTTCGGAAAAACCATTTCCCTGATCTGGAACCGGCCGTATAACGACGCCGCAACGATCCCGTCAGGCGGAGTGCTCGCATGCAGGCTGTGGCTGCCCTCCAGCGGCTTTCCCGGCGCTTCCATCTCGGCGGCCTGCGCCCGCTGTCCCGCATCATCGACGGCATCGTCCGGGTCGGGTTCGCCGCCTCCATCCCGGGGCGGGCGTCGATCGGGAAGGGCGTGATGTTCCATCACAGCGGCATCGGCGTCGTGATCAACGGCGCCTCGGTGATCGAGGATGGCTGCGAGATCGGCGTCCACGTCGTGCTCGGCGGCCGGACCCCGCTGCCGGGGGCGCCCCATCTGGAACGGAACGTCATCGTGCATGCGGGCGCCAAGATCATCGGGCCCATCACCATCGGCGCCGGCTCGGTGGTGGCGGCCAATGCGGTCGTGATCGAGGACATGCCCGCCAACGCGCTCATCGCGGGCATTCCGGCCGTGGCCAAGCGAAATATTGCCGATGTGGATGCCTACCGGCACAGGGCCGGCGAGGGCGCGGCCGCGCCCTGAGGGCCGGTCTCCGGCGGCTGCGACCCGTTCCGCGCCCCGGCGGCCCGGGGGTCGGCCAAGCCCTCACCGGTCGTCCAGGGCCAGGGTCCGGATGGGGGCCTGCGGCGACCGGAGCGATTCGCCGAGGAGCTGCGCGTACTGGTCGACCATGCCCTCCACCGAGAGGCCGCTCACCGAGGGCCGGGCCCGCGCCGCGAGCCCGGCCCGGGTGGTGGCGTCGGCGGCGGCGACCAGGCGGTTCACCAGCATGTCGGTGTCGCCGGCGGCGAAGAGGTAGCCGTTGACGCCGTCCCGGACCAGTTCCGAGGCGCCGCCGATCTCCGACATGATCATGGGGACGCCGCTGGACAGGAACTCCAGGGCCGAGAGGGAGAGCGTCTCGACGGCGTTGCTGCACAGCACGCCGACGTCGCAGGCGGCGATGAGCGGACGGACGTCGGCCTGCTCGCCGGCCAGGATGACGTGCTCCTCGATCCCGGCTTCGCGAGCCTTGGCGAGGATCTCCGCGCGGGCCGGGCCGTCACCGACGAGCAGGGCGCGGGCGGGGATGCCGTTCCGGCGCAGGACGGAGACCGCCTCGACGAGCTGGCAATGGTTCTTCTCGGGGCGCAGCGCCGCGACGTTGCCGATGACGTAGTCCGTCGCGGCGAGGCCGAACCGCCTGCGCGTCTCGGGACCCGCGGCCTCGTTCTCGGCGAAGCGCGCGTGGTCGACGCCGTTGATGATCACGGCGGTCTTCCGGCACTGGAGATTCCGCTTCGTCCAGTAGGCCCGCTGGTTCGCGCTGACATAGACCAGGACGTCCGCGAGGCGGATCGCCGCCCGGAACAGGAAGAAGGTCCGCTCCTCGGACTTCCTCAGCACGGTGGTGTGGAAGATGCCCATGATGGGCGCCCGGGAGGCGCCGAGCAGCCGCAGGACGACGGCGACGATCAGGGGGGCCTGGTTGACCGCGATCACGAGGCCGGGCCGCATGCGCCGCAGGGTCTTCCAGGCGGTCACCCAGCCGCGGATGCGGGACATGCCGGTGATGTTGAGCTGGAGGACGTCCTCGGCCCCCTCCATGCGGAGGATCGCCTCGGAGCGGCGCGGGCCGTAGACCAGGACCTGCGTGTCCCAGCCACGCCGGCGCAGGCGCGCCCTCAGATCGATCGTATGGCGCTCGGCACCGCCGACATCGAGGCCCGGAAGAAAGAAGACGATGGGGCCTTGCTCGGCATACGATCGTAGTCCCGTCATATCGGCTGCATGCTCCATGGCACCATGTAAGATCAGTGGAACACGGCTCGATGCTCACACAGGGTTCGGCCTACGAAACGTGTTTGTGCGGCGGTGAACAGGATCTGCATGTCCTCGTACAGCTTCTCGATGCTGTCCGCGGTCCGGAAGGTTGGGCTGCCGTTGGGCATGAACTCCGAGGAGTGAAGCGTGAACTGGACGTAGTCGCGTCCCTCGGCCTCCGCGATATCGAGAACTTCCAGCATGTCCTTCACGTTCCGGCCGTTCGGGCGCAGCCAGAACACCCGGTCCACGGACTTCCCAAGCAGCTTCCGAGCCAGCCGCGCCGGCAGCGGCCGGCGCTGCCGGATGATGGTCATCGGAATTTCGAGCAGCCGCGACGTGCCCGGCCTGTCGATCCGCTCGAGGTCGATCCGGTAGGCGTGCTCGGGAAACGCCGAGAAATCGGCTCCGCCCCGGCCCGTCGGGGACCCGGGATGGCTGGTCCACGAGACATTGGGGGTCACCGAGCAGTCGACCAGATAACCGAGGGCCTCCAGCGCCTGCGCGGAGACGGCGTCGAAGCCGAACCGGCCCGCGCGATGACTGAGGATCGGAATCTGGAACGTATCCTCCAGACACCGGGTCATCGTCTCGATCTTCTGCCGGCGCACCGCCGCCGGGTATTCGAAGAGGTAGGGCTGGTGCTCGGCGTCGTCGGAGGACAGCGGCACGATGGGCGGCGAATCCCACCCGTGCAGGTGCATGCCGATCTCGGCGGCGTTGCGCCGGAGAACGTCGCGCCCGAGTTCCTGGAACACCGGGCAGTTCGCCATCTCCCAGTTGGTCAGGTAGGTCGGACGCAGGCCGTGGCGCTCGCAGAGCTGCTGGAAGCGCGGGAGCGTCTTCGCATTGCGGGTCAGGACCGGGCGCGGCTTCGCCCAGACGTCGTCGCCTTCGGTATCGATGGACAGCAGGAAGGACGGACGCTTCGCTTCGGGGCTGCGCTCCATCCTCATAGGGCTCGGGAGACCTCGGCGGGCAGAAGCGAGTCGGTGCGGTCCATGAGCCCCTCTAACAAATAGCGATAGGTATCCGCCATAGTCTCGACGGAGAACTGCAGCGCCGATTGCCCCGCCGCCTCCGCGTAGCGGGCGCGCTCCTTCGGATCCGCCAGGGACAGGATCGCCTGCGTCAGGCTCTCGTTGGAGCCGGGCTCGAACAGGAGTCCGTTGATCCGGTCCTGGACGATCTCGGACGTGCCGCCGATGGCCGGCATGATCATCGGAACGCCCATCGCGATGAATTCCAGCGCACTCAGCGGAAACGTCTCGGCATGGGAGCACAGGACGCCGAGATCGGACGCCGCGATCCAGGGCCTCACGTCGGATTGCGAGCCCGCGAAGGTCACGCGCGAACGAACCCCCAGCGTCGTCGCCAGCGTCTCGATCGCGGGCCGCGTCGGGCCGTCTCCGACGAACAGGACCCGCACCGGCACGCCCCGGTCCAGCAAGCTGCGGGCCGCGTGCAGGAGCTGTTCGTGGTTCTTCTCGGGGCGGAAGGCCGCGACGAGCGCGAGAACCAGCGCGTCCTCCCGGAACCCGAGTTCCGCGCGGACGCGCTCGCGCGCCACGGGGTCCGGGCGGAAGCCCGCCAGGTCCACCCCGTTCGGGATGACTTCCATCCGCCGGGCTCTCAATCCCTGCTCCTGCCAGACCCGCTTCTGGGTCGCGCTCACGAAGACGATGGCGTCGGCCAGGCGCAGGGTCCACTTGTAGAGGAAGAACCGCCGCGTCTCCTTCTCGAGGAGATAGGTCGTGTGGAAGACGCTGATGATGCGCGCGCGCGTCGCCCCGAGGAGCCGCAGGACGACGGCGACGATCAGCGGCGTCTGGTTCACGCCGACGATGACGTCCGGTTTGAGCGTCCTGAGGGTGGACCAGAGCCGGAGCCAGCCCATCGGCTCCGACATGCCGCGCAGGTTGAAACGGATCGGATCCTCCGCGCCCTTGGCCTCGGCCATCTCCCGCGACCAGGCCCGGCCGTGGACGATCAGTGCGGTGGAGAACCCGCGGGCTCGCATGAGATTTCGCAATTGAACGGTATGGCGCTCCGCACCACCGAGGGTCAGTGTAGGCAGAAAGAATACGATTTTGCCTGGTTGGGCTCGATCTGCGACAGAACTCCCGGATGCCGTGTTCCGTTTATTTGGAGGGTGGTCCAACATAATGCGCTGCTCGATGCCCGCGATCTACACTACTGGCGGCGGATGATTTCGATCGCTCTGCGCCAGATTGTAAGGGATGATCTCTTTTCGACCCGCTAACGCATCAGAACAGCTATCGGTTACACGGCTTGCTCGTCTCCGAGCTGCGCCATCTCTCGCGCGGCTGTTCACAGGTCCGACTTCTAAAGCAGCAGATGCCTTTTGCCCATTGCTCCCTGCTTGCGCCGTCGGCGTCCGATCCCATCAGGGGTCGACGGAGCGGGCGAGGGAGCAACCAGCGGTCGAAAACAGCACAGAAATCCGGATTCAGGTCTGCAGGAAGTCCTGGACGGTGTCTCTCAGGACCAGGCAGGTCAAACGACCCGTCACGTAAGCGCCGGTGTCGATGTTGATCCGGTTCGGGTACTGCTCAGGTCTGGGAACGGGGCTATGGCCGTGGACGATGACGGCACCGAAGTCTTCCGGCCATGAGAGGAATGGTTCGCGAATCCAGAGAAGGTCCCGGGGGACCTGGGTATGAAGGGACCGCTCCGGATGGATGCCGGCATGGACGAACAGGTAGTCGCCGCAGAGAAACGTCCAGTCGAGATTCGTCAGGAACCCAATGTGGCTGGCCGGTACGTTCAAGAAGATTTGATCGAAAAATCGCGCGGCGGATGCTGGACTGCCGAGTTGGCCGGAAGAATCGAGCCCGTAGGACAGCAATGTTTCGCGCCCCCCGTTGCTGATCCAGCTCGCGAGGCGCGACGGATGCGAGAGAGCGTCGACCATCATCGCTTCGTGATTGCCGCGAAGCGTCACGAGGTCTTGGTGCATACTGAGTGAGACGAGCCGGTCGAGGACCTGCGCCGAGTGCGGTCCGCGGTCGATATAGTCGCCCACCAGGACGATCACGTTGCGCGGGCACGGATCGGCCTGGGCATGGGCCTCGATCTTCAGAAGCATCCGGTCGAGGAGATCTTGGCGGCCGTGGATGTCGCCGAGCGCGTAGATGCGAATACCGGGCGGCACGGCCGGCGGCCGTCGCGCCGTCGCACCGGACGTGCCCCGGCGGTTCTTCGAGGCCGGGTCTGCGCGGCGAGCCAGCCAGCGGCTCAACATGCCTGTCGATCTCCAGAATGATATCGGCGGTCCGGGGTCGGGCCGAGACCATCCGATCGGACGTCACGGTCGCCCACCCTGGGCCGCCTGTGCAACACGCACACGACGCGTCTCAGCAATAACCGAGCCGCGTCGTGCCGACGATATCAATCGGTAGTCACCGCCGGGCGCCGCCCGGCGGGAGCGGATCACCCGGTCGGATCAGCGGGCGACCAGGGCCGCATCGGAGGCCGGCACCGAGACGCTCCGGAAGATGGCGCTCAGCTTGGCGAAGTCCGAGGCCGGGTGCTCGGCCACGTAGATGATGTCCTTGTTCCGGATATACAGGTCGTTGGTCAGGAAGAGGCCGGCGGCCTTGGTCCAGTTCGCCCGGTGGATCGTGGGAATCAGGTCGCCCTGGTAGCTGGAGGTGTCGACCCCCATCGCCTGGAGGGCATCGCGCGACTCGTAGCGGAGCAGGAAGATCGCCCCGGCATCGGCCCGGAGTCCGTCGAGGCCGCCGCTCTTCGAGATCGCCTCCGCGAGGGTCACGTTGTCGTTGTCGAAGGTGAAGCGCCGGTTGTTGGTGCCTCCGATTGCGCCGGGCGAGGGCGTCGAACCGAGCACCATGAAGATTTTCTGCTCGCGGGAGACGTAGACGACGTCGCCGGGCCGGACCGCCACGTTCTGGGACGGGTCGCGGACGATCGTGCTGAGCGAGGACTGGCCGGTGGTGCGCCCGCGCTGGATCGTCACGATGGTCTCGTAGGCCGGGTTGCGCGGCCCGCCGGCGCGCGCGATCGCGCCGAGCACCTTGAGGCCGCCCGGATCGAGCGGGATGCGGGCCGGCAGGTTCACTTCGCCGATCACGCTGATGTCGTTGCCGCGGCGTTCCGCGATGGTGACGACCACCTGCGGCTCGATGGCTCGGTTGCGCAGCTTCTGGACGATCTCGGCGGAGACGTCCTGGGCGGTGCGGCCGCCGACTCGGATGGTGCCGGCATAGGGCACCACGATGTTGCCGGCCGCATCGACCTGCTGGTTCGGCACCTGGACGAAGTTGCCGGCGCGGGAGCCGGCCTCGCTCGGAATGAACAGGCCGCCCGAGGCCGCCTCGAAGATCGTGATGGCCAGGATGTCGCCGTAGCCGATCAGGCCGGTCCGCGACGATCCGCGTTCGAGGAAATCCCGGCCGAAGGCGGGGTTCTTGGCGAGGGTGAACCGGTTCGACGCCTGGATCGCCTGGGCGCTCAGGTCCACCAGCGCGTAGCTGACGGTGGGGGCGGTCTCCTCCACGAGCACATCGGCGTTGTCGAGGAAGTTGCTTCTGGTGGGTCCGTCCTTCGCGACAGGCTGGCAGGCTCCGACTCCGAGGCCGATCAGGAGAGTTAGAACTACGGACCTCATTCACGAGTCTCCTGAATGCAACATGGAGTGCCGCATCTCAATTTTCAAAATGTGGCTTATTATCAGAAGAGCCCCACCGCGATTTATACATCTGGGCTTGGGGGAGCTAGGCGAGGATTATGCGTTTCTGTTCTACGGTTTCATTTGTGGCCAACCGTTACATTGCCGCAACAGGTTAGTTGCAACTTACGGGTACAATGAATCTGTCGATCGTGCGATTTTTTGATTTGTGTTCGTCGTATCCTGGGCTTAGGAAGCTTGCATGAACAGGATCTATCTGCTTTTCGCAACCCTCGCCGCCTGTTCGATCGGGGATCCGATCGTCGGCGCGCACGCCTCGGACCTGGGGCCGAGCTACGCGGGTGGTTATGCGCCGCGGCCGATCGCGCGTCCGCTCGCCGTCCCCGTGCCGCCGTGCAAGGACGGCATCGTGCTTCTCCTGCGCTGCGCTCCGCATGTCGAGGTCCCCTTGTATCCCGACGATGTCGCAGTCCTGAACCAGGTCGCGACGGCGCCTTTGCTGCGAGCCAAACCCTACCGGCAACTGTATTCCTGGGATTAGGCCTGCACGATCGGAGCCGGAAGGGCATCGTGCGGACCGCCGAATGCCCCGAACCGAGCGTCTAAGACAATCGTCATAGGCTTTTGCTCTTAAAGAGCCGAAAAGACTTATGGTGAACGATCGTTTCAACGATGCCGTCACACGGTGCGTGGGAGCGATCGTCGAGCGGCGCCCCGATTGATCGCGGGCGCCGCTCGACGAGCAGCCTCAGGCCCGTGGCGGGATCGTGAGCTCCGTCGCCAGGCCGGCCGGACCGATGCTGCCGCTCCAGACCAGGCGCGTGGCCGGGACCTTGAGCCCGAAAGCCGGCGAGACCCAGCCTCCGGACAGCTCGGATTCGCCTGTGGATGCCGTGACCGTGCCCGGGCTGTCGAAGGCCAGGACGAGGAGCGGCGCTCCGTTCCGACTCGCCTGCCATGCGCCGTCCGTCTCCTGCAGGGTGATTCCCGGCGCGAACTGGAACACGAGATCCCCGGTGAGCGGCTTCGGCGGAACCGGATCGAGCCGGTCGATGATCCTCAGGCCCGTGCGCGTCGCCTCCACGGTGCGGACATGGTCCGTCCCGAGGCGGCGGCGATAGCCGTCATGGCTCGCCGTCACCGACCACTTATCCCCGGATTGCACATGCTCCACCCGGGCCTTGGCTTTGTGGGACCAGTTGAACGGCCCCGATATGGTGCTCTGGTCGAGGCCCGACAGCATCAGCGTGTTGTGCGCAGCCGTCCCGCGGAACCAGTCCCGCCACGGTCCGCCGGAATGGTAGAGGTAGGTCCCGGGATCCACGAGGACCGGTTCGCCATCGAGGGTCAGCATGATGGCGTTGGCGTCCGCGTGGCCATGGGCGGCGATCGTCAGGTATCCGAGCGGGCCGTGATCGAGCACCAGCGTCAGGTCGCGGCCGCGGCGTGCCTCGCGCACCACGGTCAGGCCGCCCGTGGGAAAGGTCTCGAGGCCCAGGGGCCGGAGCGCGCCGGCCCGCGGCGCCGCGAAGACCGCGTCCCGCAATTCCGGTTCGGCGGAGACGGGGCCGAAGGGCGGCTGCCCGAGATGCCCCGCGATGGCGGCGCAGACCGAGGCGGGGTAGGCGGCCTCCGGCGGAACGGTCAGGGTCAGCACGCGCCCCTCGTCGTCGTCGCCGATGGCCGGCACCGCGCCGCCGGGCGTCGCGAGGGTGCCGACGAAGCGGGCGAAGGCGGCGAGCCGGGTCCCGACGATGGCGGCGAGCGGACGCCCCGCCGCCCGCGCCGCGGCGCTGGCGAGCATCAGCATCTCGGCGGTGAAGGCGCCGTAGGTCGGGGACTGCTCGGCGGGAACGCCGTCGTCCAGGATCTGGCTGGCCGCCTCCCGCTCCAGGATCGCGCGGGCGTCGCTCTCGGCCTTGCGCGATTCGGCGAGGTCGGGCAGCGCCAGGGCGATGAGGAATTCCGCCATGGCCTCGGCGACGAGGTGGTTGTTGGCCGAGCTGAACCGCGAGGGATAGCGCCGGAGCCAGTGGAGATGGGCGGCCAGCATCACCCGGATGCGCCCGACGCTCGCGGCCGACAGGGTGTCGCCGCAGAGGCTGGCGACGACCAGCAGGGAGACGGACCGCAGGGCCAGCTCGATCCCCGAGTTCCAGCCGAGGCCCCGGAACGGCGGGTTGGCCTCGTACCAGCTCGCGATGGCCGCCTCGATCGCCGCGAGGGCGGCGCGGTCGCCCTCCAGCGCCACCCGGGCGGCCAGGGGCTGGAGGTGCTGCAGGCGGTTGAACTCCCAGACGTACTTGATGTCGCCCAGGGTGCGTTCGTGCCGATAGGGGATGTCGAAGCAGAAGCGCTCCGCCCCGGGCCAGGTGCCGCTCGTCACCGGATCGAGGTGCCAGACCTCCGCCGGGAAGAGCCGCGAGGCCGCCCGCTCCGGCCAGGCGACCCCGAGCGCGGCGAAGCGCCCGGCGAGGAGCGCGTCGCCCGCCACGCGCACCGCCTCCGCCAGCTCCGGGGTGACGTTCGCCAGGAAGGCGTCCCGCAATCCCGGAATCACCGGGAGGGGCCCGGCCGACGCCGGGAACGCCGCCCAGCCGTAGGCGCGCCGGCGCGACAGCGACTTCTTGGCGACCTCGCCGACGCGGTGGCCGATCTCGGCCGGGCTCATCGCGGCGAGGCGGCCGATGTACCATTTGAGCGACATGGCTCGGGGTCCCTCCTGGGGCGGCCTCCGGCGGGGGAGGCCCGTACGGGGAGCCGCCGAACCGGGTCGGCGGCGGAGCGATGGGTCGGACGGTCGGGCGCGGGTCCGCGCCGAGGGGCGCGGCGTGCCGTCAGCGCCGGCCGTGCGCGGCCGCCGACCGCCAGGCGGTGATCAGCCGGCCGGTATAGTCGACGAATTCGAGGCGCTCCTCGTAGAGGGCGCGGGCCCGGGTCGCCAGGGACCGGCGCAGCTCCGGCGCGTCGAGGAGGCGGCCCAGGGCGTCGGCGAGGCCCGGGACGTCGCCCGGCTGCACCAGGAGCCCCGTCTTCCCGTCCTCCACGATGTCCGGAACCGCGCCCACCGGGGTGCAGACCACCGGGGTCTCGCGGGCGAAGGCCTCGATCACCGAGAGCGGCAGGTTCTCGTCGTAGGAGGGCAGCGTGAGGATGTCGGCCTCGCCCAGGAGCGCCTCGAAGGCTTCGCCCGAGATCCAGCCCGGGATGGAGACCCGCTCCGCGAGGCCGAGCGCCGCCACCGCCTGGCGCGTCTTCTCGACGTCGCCGTCGCCCGCCAGGGTGGCCCGCCACGGGCGGTCCTTCAGGAGCCCGAGGGCGGCGACGAGCTCGACGATGCCCTTCCGCTCGCCCAGGCGCCCGGCGAACAGGATGTGCAGCGGCCGTCCCTCCACGCGCTCACGCCGGCCGGGGTCGCGCGTCGCGTTCGGCAGGACGAGGATGCGCTCGCGCGCCGCCGGCACCTTCGCGCCGACATAGTCCCGCCAGACGCTGCCGAGGACCAGGATTCGCGCGCTGCCGGCGAACATCCGGGCGACGGCCCGGCTGACCGGTGCCGGAGCCCCGTCCCAGAACTGGCGGTAGCGCGATCCGTGCAGGTGGAGGACGTAGGGGAGGCCGAGGAGCCGGCAGGCCGCGCTGACGACGAGCTTGCGGTAGGTGCTTCCGGTCTGGGACAGGTTGATGTGGACGACATCGACCCGGGACGTCAGCTTGCGCCGGACGAGGTCTGCGAGCAGGCGGAGGATGAACAGCGGCGCCGCGGCCTGCGAACCCTGGCCCCGGCTCGTCAGGAAGGTCACGTCCGTGTCGGCGAACCGGGGCAGGCGCAGCGAGACCCGCAACTCGTCCATCAGCCGGTCGATCCCGCCGCGACCGCCGCGGCCGAGCGGCGTCACCACGACGACCCGCAGGGGCTGCGGCCCGTCGCGCGTCTCCCGGCGTCCAGGTTCATCCATCCGGTCGGTATCCCTTCGCATGAGCTCGCCGCGGGCCGGCATCGCCGAAGGAAGGCAAGGCCGAGCCGTGACGCAGGTTTCGCATCCGTGCGGCCGGACCCCTCCCGGCTCGGCAGCCGCTATAGAGTGTTTTTGTTTTGATGGTGCGAGCCATGTCGAGAAAAGCTCGGCCGATCAAGGGCCTCGACTGGATTTCGCTGGAGTCGGCGCCCGCGCTGTCACCGGGGCGCGCTCGGCCGCGGAACGGGACCGGGGTTTCGACCGAGAGGCCGATCCGTCGGCTGCGGCGGTCCGGCCTTAGGCAATCACATTCACGTCAGTGATCCAGATATACCAGTCCAGGCCGTTCCGGCCCTGGAACATCGGTCCCGAGCCCCGGTTACGCAGGGGCCTCGCCGATGATCGGAGAGGTTCAGGAGCCGCTCCGTGATTCTCGCCACCGACATCAGGGTCCGGCCCGCCCCGTCTCCCGGAGTCCTGCCATGACCGCGACGAAGCCGCCCGCCTCCGCCGCTGCCGTGAAGGGCTCGGTCAAGGA
>NZ_JBYSXL010000073.1:0-22137 GCF_058782155.1 Methylobacterium sp. FW306-05-D | reverse complement strand
GTCCAGCGGCAGCAGGGTGTGCCGCTGGACGATTGCCTCCTCCTCCGGCGTCAGGACCGTCGAGCGCGGCGCCTTCGACCCCATGGCGGCATCGGCTGACGTCTGCCGAGTTCGCCACTTCTGGATCGTCGTCGGGCCGACGCCGTAGCGCCTGGCGGCGGCTCTCCCGCTCTCTTGACGTCGCTGTATGGCGCGACGGACCGCCTCCGTCGTGCGGGCGCTGTCGTACAGAATTTGGCCCCTAGCGAATCCCTCGCAGCATGGTGGTCAACCGTACCACTACACCGCAGGATCAAACTCCTAGGCTGTCTGAACCTCGATTTGGCGCAGCTGAAGCAGAACCTGCTCCGCGCTCGTCTTCTAATGTTGCCGCATGTTCGGCTCCTCCGGTCCTCGCTGATCCTCTCAATCAGCTCAGCCCGAAGCTAGCCGGTTGGGTGACATTCCATCAGCGGTCGGGATATGACCTTCCAATTTGGGCTGGCTGCCGATCATGAGATGACAAGGCGCGATGCACCAGCCTGAGCATCACATTCGTTTCCCATGCGCTTCCCAATCGTATTTTCGGGAAGCGCAGCCGGAATAAATCGAAGTTAGTTAGTTGATTTATATGGTGGGCGGTGAGGGACTCGAACCCCCGACCCTCTCCGTGTAAAGGAGACGCTCTACCAACTGAGCTAACCGCCCGACCCGCTGCCCTGCGTCTCGCGGGGCGCGACGCTTCGTAACGGAAGCGGGGGGGGGGGCGCAACCCCCTCCCGCGGCGGGGCCTCGGAGCCCGGGCACGGAAAAGGCCCCGGCTTGTGTGCCGGGGCCTCGTCTCAGGTCAGAATCCCGACGCCTCTAGTGGGCGATGACCGTCGCGGAATCGTCCTCGGCGATGACCGGGCGGACCGGCGGGGCCGGCTCCTCCCACTCGATCGGCTCGGGGACGCGGACCAGGGCGTGCTGGAGCACCTGGTCCATCCGCGAGACGGGGATGATCTCCATCCCGTTCTTTACGCTGTCGGGCACCTCGGCGATGTCCTTGGCGTTCTCCTCGGGAATGAGGACCGTCTTGATGCCGCCGCGCAGCGCGGCGAGCAGCTTCTCCTTCAGGCCGCCGATCGGAAGCACGCGACCCCGCAGGGTGACCTCGCCCGTCATCGCCACGTCGCGGCGCACCGGAATGCCCGTCAGCGTCGAGATGATCGCGGTCGCCATGCCGATGCCGGCGGAGGGACCGTCCTTCGGGGTCGCCCCCTCGGGAACGTGGACGTGGATGTCGCGACGGTCGAACAGCGGCGGCTCGATGCCGAAATCGACGGCCCGCGAACGGACGTAGCTTGCCGCGGCGGAGATCGACTCCTTCATCACGTCGCGCAGGTTGCCCGTGACCGTCATCTTGCCCTTGCCGGGCATCATGACGCCCTCGATCGTCAGCAGCTCGCCGCCGACCTCGGTCCAGGCCAGACCCGTCACCACGCCGACCTGATCCTCCTCGTCGATCTCGCCGTAGCGGAACTTCGGCGGCCCGAGGAAGACCGGCAGGTTCTCCTCGGTGACGGCGACGGCCTTCACCTTGGTGATGAGGATCTCCTTCACCGCCTTGCGGATCAGGTTCGAGATCTCACGCTCCAGGTTGCGGACGCCCGCCTCCCGCGTGTAGCGGCGGATGAGCATCAGCAGGCCGGAATCGTCGACCTGCCACTCCTTGGCGTCGAGACCGTGCTTCTTCACGGCGCCCGGGATCAGGTGCTTGCGCGCGATCTCGAGCTTCTCTTCCTCGGTGTAGCCGGCAATGCGGATCACCTCCATGCGGTCCATCAGGGGCGCGGGGATGTTCAGCGTGTTGGCGGTGGTGACGAACATCACATTCGAGAGGTCATAATCCACCTCCAGGTAGTGGTCGTTGAACGTGGCGTTCTGCTCCGGATCGAGCACCTCCAGCAGGGCGGCCGACGGGTCGCCCCGGAAGTCCATGCCCATCTTGTCGATCTCGTCGAGCAGGATGAGCGGGTTGGAGGTCTTCGCCTTGCGCATCGACTGGACGATCTTGCCGGGCATCGAGCCGATATAGGTCCGGCGGTGACCGCGGATCTCGGCCTCGTCGCGCACGCCGCCCAGCGACATGCGCACGAACTCGCGACCCGTCGCCTTGGCGATGGACTTGCCCAGCGAGGTCTTGCCGACGCCCGGAGGACCGACGAGGCACAGGATCGGGCCCGTGAGCTTGTTCGCGCGCTGCTGCACGGCGAGGTACTCGACGATCCGCTCCTTCACCTTGTCGAGGCCGAAATGGTCCTCGTCGAGCATGACCTGGGCGCCGAGGAGATCCTTCTTGATCTTCGAGCGCTTGCCCCACGGGATGCCGAGCATCCAGTCGAGGTAGTTGCGCACCACGGTCGCCTCGGCCGACATCGGCGACATCTGGCGCAGCTTCTTGAGCTCCGCCACCGCCTTGTCGCGGGCTTCCTTGGTGAACTTGGTCTTCTCGATCTTCTCCTCGAGTTCGGCAAGCTCGTCCTTGCCGTCCTCGGAATCGCCCAGCTCCTTCTGGATCGCCTTCATCTGCTCGTTGAGGTAGTACTCGCGCTGGGTCTTCTCCATCTGCCGCTTCACGCGGGTCCGGATGCGCTTCTCCACCTGGAGCACGGAGATCTCGCTCTCCATCAGCGACAGCACGCGCTCGAGGCGCTGCGCCACCGTGGGGATCTCAAGGATCGCCTGCTTGTCGGCGATCTTGACCGCGAGGTGCGAGCCGACCGTGTCGGCGAGCTTCGACGGCTCGTCGATCTGGGTCACCGCGGAGACGACCTCGGGGGAGATCTTCTTGTTGAGCTTCACGTAGTTCTCGAACTCGGCGATGACCGAGCGCGCGAGGGCTTCCGCCTCGACGCTGTCACCGAGCTCGTCGGTCAGGGTCTCGGCCTCGGCCTCGTAGTAGGTGTCGGACTTGGTGAAGCGCGCGATCTTGGCGCGGCCGGCGCCCTCGACCAGCACCTTCACGGTGCCATCGGGCAGCTTCAGCAGCTGCAGCACGCTGGCCAGGGTGCCGATCTTGTAGATCGCGTCCGTCGAGGGATCGTCCTCGCTGGCGTTGATCTGCGTCGCCAGCAGGATGTGCCGGTCGGTGCGGACCGCCTCTTCGAGGGCGCGGATCGATTTCTCGCGGCCGACGAAGAGCGGCACGATGATGTGGGGGAACACGACGATGTCGCGCAGGGGAAGGACGGCGTAGGAGCCCGTCGAGCCCGGAACGACGGGCTGGCGCGATTTCGATTGAGTCATATCGGACTTCCTCATGATGGACGCCGGGCAGCCGCTCCTCCTCCGGAGCAAGCATCCTGCCAGGGGCCGACCGGGCCGCGAGGGGGTCGGAAGTGTTTTGGGAAACGGTCTTGTACTGTGCGGCTGGTGACGGGACACCGCACCTCAGATGGTGAGCGTGCGGCCATCGCGCTGAGGCTTCAGATGGAAATCGGGGCGGATGTTTTCAAGCATCCGCCCCGAGGCACCACCCAGACCTGACGAGACCCGGACCGGGCCTCAGGCGCTGACGCTGGCCGGGGCTTCTTTGTTGCGGTCGCCGTGGATGTAGAGCGGCCGGGCCTTGCCCTCGACCACCTCGGGGCCGATCACCACCTGCTCGACGGACTCGAGGCCCGGCAGGTCGTACATCGTCTCCAGCAGGATGGTCTCCAGGATGGAGCGCAGGCCGCGGGCGCCGGTCTTCCGCTCGATCGCCTTGCGGGCGACCATGGAGAGCGCCTCCTCCTGGAAGGTGAGGTCGACGTTCTCCATCTCGAACAGGCGCTGGTACTGCTTGACCAGGGCGTTCTTGGGCTCCTGTAGAATCCGCTTCAGGGCGGTCTCGTCGAGGTCCTCCAGGGTCGCCAGCACGGGCAGGCGGCCGACGAACTCGGGGATGAGGCCGAACTTCAGCAGGTCCTCGGGCTCGACGTTGCGGAAGATCTCGCCGGTGCGGCGGTCGTCCGGGGCCTGCACGGTCGCGCCGAAGCCGATCGAGGTGCCCTTGCCGCGCGCCGAGATGATCCGCTCCAGGCCCGCGAAGGCGCCGCCGCAGATGAACAGGATGTTGGTGGTGTCGACCTGCAGGAATTCCTGCTGCGGATGCTTGCGGCCGCCCTGCGGAGGCACGGAGGCGACGGTGCCCTCCATGATCTTCAGCAGCGCCTGCTGCACGCCCTCGCCCGAGACGTCGCGGGTGATCGACGGGTTGTCGGACTTGCGCGAGATCTTGTCGATCTCGTCGATGTAGACGATGCCGCGCTGCGCCCGCTCGACGTTGTAGTCGGAGGCCTGGAGCAGCTTGAGGATGATGTTCTCGACGTCCTCGCCGACATAGCCGGCCTCGGTGAGGGTCGTGGCGTCCGCCATGGTGAACGGCACGTCGAGGATGCGGGCCAGGGTCTGGGCCAGCAGCGTCTTGCCGGAACCGGTGGGCCCGATCAGCATGATGTTGGACTTCGCCAGCTCGACGTCGTTGTGCTTCGAGGCGTGGGCGAGGCGCTTGTAGTGGTTGTGGACCGCGACCGAGAGAACCTTCTTCGCGAAGTCCTGGCCGATGACGTAGTCATCGAGGACCCGGCGGATCTCCTTCGGGGTCGGCACCCCATCGCGCGACTTCACCAGGGAGGACTTCGATTCCTCGCGGATGATGTCCATGCACAGTTCGACACACTCGTCGCAGATGAACACCGTCGGGCCCGCGATCAGCTTGCGGACCTCGTGCTGGCTCTTGCCGCAAAACGAGCAGTACAGCGTGCTCTTCGAGTCGTTGCCGCCAGTCTTGCTCATATCGGTCTCCGTTCGCGGGCATGGCGCCGGTCCGGGGCGCACACGCATCCTTCGAATTTAATGGCGTCCGCCTAAAGAAACAGTCACCTGCGCGCATCTGCCGGCTTCGATCAGACTGGCGATGCAAGCACGCGACCGCGACGGGATCAAGGCGGGCCGGGAAAAAGCGCTCCGCCTCGAAACGACGCGCCGGGCCGGACGGCCCGGCGGTCCCGGTCGGGTTCAGGCGGCGGCGGGCTCGGGCCGCTTCTGGATCACCTCGTCGATGAGCCCGAACTCCTTGGCGGCATCGGCCGTCATGAAGTTGTCGCGCTCCAGCGCCTGGACGATGGTGTCGTAGTCGCGGCCGGTGTGCTTCACGTAGATCTCGTTGAGGCGCTTCTTGAGGGCCTCGATCTCGCGGGCATGGATCAGGATGTCGGTGGCCTGGCCCTGGAAGCCGCCGGAGGGCTGGTGGACCATGATCCGGGCGTTCGGCAGGGCGAAGCGGTGGCCGGGCTCGCCGGCGGTGAGGAGCAGCGAGCCCATCGACGCGGCCTGGCCGACGCAGAGCGTGGTCACGGGGCAGCGGATGAACTGCATGGTGTCGTAGATCGACAGGCCGGAGGTCACGACGCCGCCCGGCGAGTTGATGTAGAAGGAGATTTCCTTCTTGGGGTTCTCGGCCTCGAGGAACAGCAGCTGCGCGACGATCAGAGACGCGCCGTAATCCTCGACCGGGCCGGTGAGGAAGATGATGCGCTCGCGCAGCAGGCGCGAGTAGATGTCGAAGGCACGCTCACCGCGGCTCGACTGCTCGACCACCATGGGCACGAGCGCGCTGTTATAATAGTCGACCGGATCTCTCATCATCACGTGCCCCAGCTACAAGGGGTCCGGCCGCGCCGCGAATCGGGCGCGCACCGGACGTTTCAGCGAACTACGGCGATGGTGAACATCGCCTTACTCTCGAGCCCGCCGCCCTCGTGGGAGCAGCCGGGCTCAGTCGGCCTTGGCGACGGCGGGCAGGCCCTCGTCGGTGCCGGTCGAGGCCGACTCGTTGGTCTCGCCCGTCGTCTCGGACTTGCCCTCGGCGTCGTCCTCGTCGGCGAACAGCGCCTCCTTCGAGACCGGCTCTTCGGTGAGCTTCACCTGCGCGAGCACGTGGTCGACGACCTTCTCCTCGAAGATCGGCGCACGGAGCTCGGCGAGCGCCTGGGCGTTCTTGCGATAGAAGTCCCAGACCTGCTGCTCCTGGCCGGGATACTGCCGCACCCGGGCGATCAGCGCCTGGTTCACCTCGTCGTCCGAGACCTTGATATCGGCCGTCTCACCGACCTGTGCAAGCACCAAGCCGAGGCGGACGCGACGCTCGGCGATTTTGCGATACTCGGCGGTCGCCTTCTCCTCAGTGGTGCCCTCGTCCTCGAAGGTCTTCTCGCGGGTCTTCAGGTCCTGCTCGACCTGGGCCCAGACCGCGGCGAACTCCTGATGGACCAGGCTCGGGGGCAGCTCGAAGGCGTACTTGGTGTCGAGGGCGTCGAGCAGGTCCTTCTTGAGCTTGCGGCGGGACTGCGCCTCGAAGTCGCTGCCGATGGCGGTCGAGACCGCCTCCTTGAGCTTCTCCAGGGATTCCATGCCGAAGGTCTTGGCGAGCTCGTCGTCGATCTTGGTCTCGCCCGGCGCCTGGATCGCCGTGACGGTCACGTCGAACTCGGCGTCCTTGCCGGCGAGGTGGGCGGCGCCGTAGGCCTCCGGGAAGGTCGACTTGACGACGCGCTTGTCACCGACCTTGGCGCCGACGAGCTGGTCCTCGAAGCCGGGGATGAACGAGCCGGAGCCGAGCTCCAGGTCGATGCCCTCGCCCGTGCCGCCCTCGAACTCGGTGCCGTCGATGCGGCCGACGAAGTCGATCGTGACGCGGTCGCCGGTCTCGGCGGCGGCACCCTCCTCGCGGGGCGCGAAGGCGCGGTTGGAAGACGCCATACGGGTGATGGCCTCGTCGACCTCCTCGTCGGAGGGCTTGGCCACCTGCTTGGTCAGGCTGACGTCGGACAGGTCGACGAGCTCGAAGGTCGGCAGCACCTCGAGGGCGACGTTGAAGGAGACGTCGTCCTTGGCATCGAGGGCGCGCTCGACGATCGACTTCTCGCCGGGGAACTCGATCTTGGGCTCGAGGGCGAGCTTGAGGTTGTTCTCGGAGACGATCTTCTGGTTTGCCTCGTTGACGGCGTTCTGTAGCACGTCGGCCATGACCGAGCGGCCATAGAGCTTGCGCAGGTGCGCGACCGGCACCTTGCCGGGACGGAAGCCCTTGATCTGGGCCTTGTCCTTGAGGGTCGACAGCTCGCTGGTCAGCCGCTCCTCGAGCTCGTTCGCGGCGAGCAGGACCTGAAACTCGCGCTTCAGCCCCTGGGAGAGTGTCTCGGTCACCTGCATGGTCGTCTTTCCGCTGTCGTCCGTGTGATCGCGCAAATTCGGTTGGTTCCTCGCGGCCCGCCCCTGCGGGCCCCACGAGGTCGGCGCCGGATTCATGCGCCGCCGGGGGCCGGCTGCCTGCGGCGGGCCGACCGGCCATCGCATGGAGCCAATCCGTTCCCGACGGCGATGGACTGGTGCGGGCGGAGGGGCTCGAACCCCCACGTCTTGCGACACTGGAACCTAAATCCAGCGCGTCTACCAGTTCCGCCACGCCCGCAAGCGCCAACGCCCGGCGCGCTTTCCGCCGCCAGAGCGGGGTCCTATAGCACGCGCGCCACGGGCCGCAGCAAAAAAATCGGGGCCGGCCCCGGATCGTTCCAGGCCGGCACAGCCGGCCCCGACGCCGATTTGGCGTCCGTCGAATCCGCATTCTACAAGCGGCGCCCGGACGCTCGCGCGCCCGGTCCCGTCCTTCCCCGACGCCGAGGTTCCATGCCGCAAGGTCCCTTGCCGAACACCCGATCGCTCGTCCCGAACGATCCCGTCTCGGCCTCGCGCCGCGCCCTCCTGGGCGGCGTCGCGGGGCAGCAGGGCCACGGCGGGCCCCGTCCGGACACTGGTCGCCGCCCCCGGCACCCTGCGCCTGAAGCCCGAGCCGGCGACCGCGACGCCGGTCTGGTGCTTCGACGGCCAGACGGCGCCCCCGGTGGTGCGGATCCGCCTCGGCGAGACGGCGCGGCTGAAGGTCGAGAACAGGACGGACAAGCCCCTCAGCCTGCACTGGCACGGGGTGCGCAACCAGAACCCCATGGACGGCGTCGGCGGCGTCACCCAGGCGCCGATCGCCCCGGGGGCCGACTTCACCTACGCCTTCGTGCCGCCGGATGCCGGCACCTTCCTGATTCGTCCCCTGGTGGTCGGCGGATCGAGCGAGCCCTCGGGCCGCGGCCTCGCCGGCACCCTGGTGGTCGAGGAAACCAGGCCCCCGGCGGTGGACCAGGACCTGACCCTGCTGATGCAGGACTGGCGGCTCGACGAGGCGAACGCGCTGCTGCCCTTCGGCCAGCCGATCTTCGCCGCGAGCTCCGGGCGCCTCGGCAGCCTCGTGACCCTGAACGGCGTGCCGGTGCCGGCCCCGATCACCGTCCGGCCCGGCAGCCGCCTGCGCCTGCGCCTCGGCAATGCCTGCAACGCGCGCGGCACCCGCATCCGCTTCGACGGCGTGAAGGTCTACGTGCTGGCGGTGGACGGTCAGCCCACCGACACCTTCGAGCCGCTGCGGGCCACCCTGCCCTTCCCGCCCGGCACGCGCTACGACCTGATGCTCGACATGCCGACCGAGGCCGGCGCCACGGGCACGATCACGGCGCTGATCGGCAACGGCATCGCGCTCGCCACCCTGGGACTCAGCGGCGAATCCGCCGCGCCGCGGCGGCCGCCGATCGCCAAGATCGGCGACAACCCGCTGCTGCCGGCCGAGGTGAAGCTGCAGAACGCCGTCCGGCGCGACATCACCCTCACGGGCGGAGCCCGGCTGGACAAGGACAAGCCCGCCGCCGAGCCGGTCTATACCGGGGACCCGAACCGGATCTGGTCGGTCAACGGCGCGCCCGGCACGGCCGGAATGGCGCCGCTTTTCTCGGTGAAGCGCGGCCAGGTGGTGGTGCTGGCGATCCGGAACGAGACCGCCTTCCCGCAATCGCTGCACCTGCACGGCCACGTCTTCCGCCTGCTCCACCCCCTCGACGACGGCTGGGAGCCCTACTGGCTCGACACCTTCCAGCTCCTCGAAGGCCGCACGGCGCGGATCGCCTTCAAGGCCGACAATCCGGGACGCTGGCTCCTCAGCGCCACGGTGCTGGAGCGCTTCGACACCGGGCTCTGGACCCTGTTCGAGGTGACCTAAGCCAGCAGCGCGCGGAGAACCTCGGGCATCCTCTCGGGAAGGTCCTCGGCGATCAGGCCGGGCCCGTGGCGCAGGCCGGCATCGCCGTGGAGCCAGACCGCCGCGGCGGCGGCCTCGAACGGGTCCATGCCCTGGGCGAGCAGACCGGCGACGAGGCCCGCGAGGACGTCGCCGGACCCGGCGGTGCCGAGATAGGGCGTGCCGTGATCGTTGATCGCGGCCCGGCCGTCGGGGGCGGCGACGACCGTGTCGGCGCCCTTCAGGATCACGACGGCCCCGGCCAGGGCGGCGGCGCGCCGGGCGCGCTCCAGCTTGCCCACCTCCGGGTCGATGGCGTTGGTGCCCTCGAACAGGCGGGCGAACTCGCCCTCGTGCGGGGTCAGCACCGCGGCGGAGGCGCCGTCGGAGAGGTGTGCCGCCAGGAGGCGGGCCTGGCCCTTGAAGCTCGTCAGCGCATCGGCATCGAGGACGAGGGTGCGGCCGGCCGCTGCGGCCACCGCCACGAGGTCGCGGGTGGCCGCGCCGACCCCGAGTCCCGGCCCGGCCAGGACCACGTTCAGGCGCTCGTCGACGAGAAGGTCGTCGAGGTCGTCGGCGCTGTCGCAGGCGCGCAGCATGATCGCGGTGCAGTGGGCGGCGTTCTCCGCCAGGGCCGAACGCGGCGAGACCAGGGTGACGAGGCCGGCGCCGACCCGGAGCGCGGCGCGCGCAGCCATCCGGGCGGCCCCCGTGCGGGTGGCGGGGCCGGACAGGACGAGGGCGTGGCCGCGGGTGTACTTGTGGCTCGCGGCGCTCAACCGCGGGAAGGCGGCGCCCCAGAGGTCCGGCCCGTTGCGCCAGAGCGGCGCATCCCCGGCGAGGCCCGCCTCCAGCGCGTCCGCGCCGGTGCCGATCTCGGCGACGTGCAGGGCACCGCAATGGGCGCGCCCGGGCTGGAGCAGATGTCCGGGCTTCAGGGCCACGAAGGTGACGGTCTCGGTCGCCCGGACCGCGACGCCGCGCACCGCGCCCGTATCCCCGTCGATCCCGCTCGGCACGTCGACCGCCAGCACCGGACGAGCGGCCCGTCCGAGCCGGTCCACCAGGGCCGCGACCGCGCCGTCGAGATCGCGCGCGAGGCCTGCGCCGAACAAAGCGTCGACCACGAGGCCGTAGGCGGCGAGGTCGCTGATCTCCGAAAGCGCGAGGACCGGCCCGCTCCAGCCCCTGGCCGCCTCCGCCGCATCCCCGGACAGTCCCTCGGCCGGCACCAGCCCGGCGAGATCGACCGGATGGCCGGCCTGGACGAGGCGGCGGGCGGCCACGTAGCCGTCGCCGCCGTTGTTGCCCGGCCCGCACAGGACGAGGATGCGCCCGCCTGCCCCGGCCAGCGCACGGGCGCGCTCCGCCACGGCGGCCCCGGCCCGCTCCATCAGGGCGATTCCGGGCGTTCCGCCCGCGATGGCAGCCGCATCGACCCGGCGCATCGCCTCGACCTTGAGCAGACGCAGGGTGGTCATCGGGATTTCCTCTGGTGCTTCACGCGGGGCTGCCCGTTGGAGGCTCACGAAACGGCGTCACGTCCGCCATTCGCCCAAACGATTTGCTGTGCGTGCATAGTTGTTGTGCAGTTTTCCAGCCCGACCCGATAAATCGGCGTGGCGAAGGCCGGACGGCGATGATACCAACGATGGATCAAGCAGCATCGAGGTCAGGCCCGCCCGGCATGAAGAAGATCGAAGCGATCATCAAGCCTTTCAAACTGGACGAGGTGAAGGAAGCCCTTCAGGAGGTCGGCCTCCAGGGTATCACCGTGATCGAGGCGAAGGGCTTCGGACGCCAGAAGGGCCACACCGAGCTCTACCGGGGCGCCGAATACGTCGTCGACTTCCTGCCCAAGGTGAAGCTCGAGATCGTTCTGTCAGACGCTCTGGTGGAGGGCGCCGTGGAGGCGATCCGCAAATCGGCCCAGACCGGACGCATCGGCGACGGCAAGATCTTCGTCTCGACCATCGAGGAAGCCATCCGCATCCGCACCGGCGAGACCGGCACCGACGCGATCTGAGCCTGTCGACCGCGCCCCCGTGGCACAGACCGCCCCCTGGCTGAAGCCGGTCTGCGATCCACAGGACTGGCAGGATTTCCACTGGCTCCGACAAGCCGTCCTCTGGGTACCGCGGGGCCGGACGGATTACGACCGGAACCACCCGGACGACCGGCATCCCCACCACCATCCCCTGCTCCTGACCGACGGCGCGACCTCGCTCGGCGTGGTACGGCTTGACGATCGCCGCGACGGGACCGGGATCGTGCGCCTCGTGGCGATCTTGCCGGAGCGCCAGCGCCAGGGGCTCGGCCGCAGCCTCGACGGGGCGGTGGAGCAACTCGCCCGAGACCTCGGCATTCGGACCCTCCACGTGAACGCGGCCCCCGATGCCGTCGGCTTCTATGAGTCGACCGGCTGGCACCGTTTCACCTGGGACGCCGACGAACTCGTCGGATACGCGGCCGACTGCGTTCAGATGCGGAAGGTCCTGCAGACCTGACGGGGTCTTGCGACCCAGACGCCCCCGTCGCGGACGCGCGGTTCCATCACCGCACGCCCACCGCACTCCGGCCCGACCAAGGTTCCGGCCCGGCCAAGCGGGCCGAGAGACAGTTCTAAGTTTCTGTTTTTGCGTTTGTTCTCGCGGCCGTCCGATGTCGGAGCCTGCGAAATTGCGCTGGCCCGGACGCTCCACCTGCGCTAAACGCTCGACGCCCAAGACGCTCGACGGCTAAGACCCTTCCGCTCTGCGGCGCGCCGGTGCCCGCTGCGGCAAAACCACGGCCGCAACGGGCCGAGACATGAAGGAGACCCCCAAGGATGGCCAAGACTGCAGCCGACGTCCTGAAGGAAATCAAGGACAACGACGTCAAGTACGTCGACCTTCGGTTCACCGATCCGCGCGGTAAGTGGCAGCACGTCACGTTCGACGTCTCGCTGATCGACGACGAGATGTTCTCCGAAGGCACGATGTTCGACGGCTCGTCGATCGCCGGCTGGAAGGCCATCAACGAATCCGACATGCTGCTGATGCCGGACCCGGCCACCGCCTGCATGGACCCGTTCTTCTCCGCCTCGACCATGTCGATCGTCTGCGACGTGCTCGAGCCCTCCACGGGCGCGCCCTACAGCCGCGACCCGCGCGGCACAGCCAAGCTGGCCGAGGCCTTCCTCAAGTCCACCGGCATCGGCGACACCATCTATGTCGGCCCCGAGGCCGAGTTCTTCGTGTTCGACGACGTGAAGTTCGGCGCCGACCCGTACCACACCGGCTTCCAGCTCGATTCGACCGAGCTGCCGACCAACGGCTTCACCGACTACGAGGGCGGCAACCTCGGCCACCGCGTCGCCACCAAGGGCGGCTACTTCCCGGTGCCGCCGCAGGATTCGGCGCAGGACATGCGCGGCGAGATGCTGGCCGCCATGCAGTCCATGGGCGTGAAGGTCGAGAAGCACCACCACGAGGTCGCCTCGGCCCAGCACGAGCTCGGCATGAAGTTCGACACCCTGACGCTGCTCGCCGACCACATGCAGATCTACAAGTACTGCATCCATCAGGTCGCCCAGAGCTACGGCAAGACCGCGACGTTCATGCCCAAGCCCGTCTACGGCGACAACGGCTCGGGCATGCACGTGCACCAGTCGATCTGGAAGGACGGCAAGCCGCTCTTCGCCGGCGACAAGTACGCCGACCTCAGCCAGGAATGCCTCTGGTACATCGGCGGCATCATCAAGCACGCCAAGGCGCTCAACGCCTTCACCAACCCGTCGACCAACTCCTACAAGCGCCTGGTGCCCGGCTACGAGGCCCCCGTGCTGCTCGCCTACTCGGCGCGCAACCGCTCGGCCTCCTGCCGCATCCCGTGGACGACGAACCCGAAGGCCAAGCGCGTCGAGGTCCGCTTCCCCGACCCGATGGCGAACCCCTACCTGGCCTTTTCGGCCCTGCTGATGGCCGGCCTCGACGGCATCATCAACAAGATCGATCCGGGCGCGGCCATGGACAAGGATCTCTACGACCTGCCTCCGCGCGAGTTGAAGAAGATCCCCACCGTCTGCGGCTCGCTCCGTGAGGCGCTGCAGAACCTCGACCGCGACCGCGCCTTCCTCAAGGCCGGCAACGTCTTCACCGACGACCAGATCGACTCCTTCATCGAACTGAAGATGACCGAGGTCATGCGCTACGAGATGACCCCGCACCCGGTCGAGTTCACGATGTACTACTCGCTCTGAGAGCGACCGAGCCGGGCGTCAGGCCCGGCTCACCGGACAACGGCGCAACGCCGGGGCCTCGCGAGGGGCTCCGGCGTTTCGCGTGTCCGGCGACCTGCCCTGGTCCGGGACCGGGCGGTCCGGCGTCCATTGCCGCCGGCCGCACCGGGGCCGACGGAACCATGATCCCGCCGACGGGCTTGCCGCCCCGACGTGACGGCCGGGACCCGAGATGCAGACGGACGACGAACCTCACCGATCCCGGCGGAGCGACCGCGTGGAACGCGCCAACGCCCTGGTGCAGACCCTGGCGATCCTCGCGGCCGGCGCCTGGGCCGTCTACACCTTCATCTACGAGGCGCGGATCAAGCCGGCCCTGGAGCCCCCCGCCGTCTCGGTGACGACGAGCCTGGTGCGGGCGGGCGAGCGCGACGGGCACGTGGCCATCCGCTCCACCGTGACGCGCAAGAACGTCGGACAAACCGGCGTGCGCGTGCTCGGCCTCGTCTACAACGTCACCGGGGTACGGGTGCGCTTCGACGGGGAGTCCCACCCGAAGGCGGACGGCGGACCGACACGCGCCGATCGCACCACCACGGCGCGCGCCTACGGCTTCGCGGGTCTCGGCACGGCGATCCTGCGGGAGGGCCGGCTCTTCGCCGGCGCCACTGAGACGGGGAGCGAGCCTTCCGATCTCAACCCCGGCGAATCCGTCTCCCGAGACCTCATCGTCTATGCCGATCGCGACCGGTTCGACTTCGTCCGCTTCGAAGTCGGCCTCGCCTACACCAAGGGCGACGAGCCCGCGGTGCTCCTGACCTTCGAGACGGTACCGGACGGCACCCTCGCGCTGAAGCCCAGGGCCGATTGCCGGGCGGAGCCGCAGACCTGCGAGCGTGTGAAGACCACCGATTTCGGCACGGAATTCTCGCTCTGGTGAGGGTACGCAACGCGACGATACCGAACCGGCGGCAACCAGCGATGGCTCGACGGACCGGACGCCCTGAACGGCCGGGCGCCTCGTCACGCAAACTTGCGCAAGATATCTCCGCCCCCCGCGATCCAAACGCGGACTTTCGCGACGCATTGGCGTAAGCAGACTGGAAAGGTCGCCGCTCCCGCGAGACGGCCTGCACGATCGTGCGAGGAGTGAAACGCCATGCGGATGTCCCGCCGCGCCGCCGGCCTGACCGCCGGCCTGTTCCTCGCGGCCCTGGCCGGGTCCGGCAGCGCCTGGGCCGCGGCGGGCGACGACGTCGCCGAACGCGATGCCCGTTGGGCGGACCTGCGCCAGTCGATCTTCGGCGACCGCACGGTCGAGACCGCACGGCCCCTGGTGAAGATGGACCTGCCGGACCGGGCCAGCGACGCCTCCCTCGTGCCCCTCACCCTGACGATCGCCGACAAGGACCGGATCAAGGGCCTCTACCTCGTCATCGACGACAACCCGGCGCCGCTGGCCGCGCACTTCACCTTCGGCCCCGCCGCCGATCCCGAGGCGCTGAAGCTGCGCATCCGGGTCAACACCTACACCAACGTCCACGCGGTCGCTGAGACCAAGGATGGCACGCTGGTGCAGACCACCCAGTTCGTGAAGGCCTCCGGCGGCTGCTCGGCCCCGATGGGCATGACCGACGCGGAGGCGATGCAGGACATGGGCGACATGCGCCTGAAATTCGCCGACGCGAGCCCGGGCAAGCCCATCGCCGCGACGCTGATGATCCGCCACCCGAACTTCACCGGCCTGCAGATGAACCAGGTCAGCCGCGAGTACACGCCCGCCCGCTACATCAACCGGATCAGCGTCGCGCGGGGCGACAAGAACGTCTTCGTCATGGACGGCGACATCTCGATCTCGGCCAATCCGGTGATCAATTTCGCCATGTTGCCCGAGGGCCAGGGCCCGGTCACGGTGGTGACGCAGGACAACCAGGGCGGACGCTGGGAGCACAGCTTCGATGCGCCGGCCGCCAGCAACTGAGCGCCTCCGCCGCGCCGTGGCGGTCGTCCTCGCGACGTCGGTCCTCGCCGCGGCCGCCCCGGCCGTTTCGCCGGTGGACGTGCCCGAGCCCGCCGGCCTCTGGGAGGGCGCGCTCCAGGGCTACACGCCGAAGACCCTGGCGGGCGCCACGGTCCTGGACGGGCCCGCCCTCGACGCCCTGATCGCGAGCGGATCGGCGGTGCTGATCGACGTGTCGGAGGCCGACCCGACGCCGCCGAACCCGCCGGCCGGGCGCCTGTGGCGGCCGATCCACCGAGCCATCCCGGACAGCACCTGGCTGCCGGGGGCCGGATCGGGGACTCTCTCGGCGCCGGAGCAGGCCGCCCTCGCCGATCGGGTCGCAGCCCTCACGCAGGGGGACCGGGACCGGGCGATCGTCACCTACTGTCACCCGGATTGCTGGGGCAGCTGGAACCTCGGCAAGCGCCTCGTCGGGCTCGGCTACCGGAACGTCCACTGGTATCCCGAGGGCATCGAGGGCTGGCAGGAGCGGCACGACACCGCGGCGCTCCGCCCCGACGACACCTGGACGCGACGCGCCGGAAATGGCGCCGGGCCCTGAAGCCCGATTCCCACCAAGCCGAGGCAAGGCCTTCCATGCTGTACCGCCGCTCGCTCCTCGCCCTCCTGGCTCTCGCTCCCTTCGCCCTCGCGCCCTTCGCCCTGGCGGGGCCGGCCCGCGCCGCCGAGAGC
Source organism: Methylobacterium sp. FW306-05-D (assembly GCF_058782155.1). NCBI lineage: Bacteria > Pseudomonadati > Pseudomonadota > Alphaproteobacteria > Hyphomicrobiales > Methylobacteriaceae > Methylobacterium > Methylobacterium sp. FW306-05-D. Next base: position 6,099 of record NZ_JBYSXL010000073.1, on the reverse strand, counting down.
GTGCCCTACACCCAAGAGGCCTTCGCGGCCGCGCAGAAGGCGGGCAAGCCGATCCTCGTGGAGGTGAGCGCGCCCTGGTGCCCGATCTGCAAGACCCAGAAGCCGATCCTGGCCAAGCTCGCCGAGCAGCCCCGCTTCAAGGACCTCGTCATCTTCGACGTCGACTTCGATACCCGGAAGGACGTGCTCAGGCAGTTCAACGCCCGCATGCAGAGCACGCTGATCGCCTTCAAGGGCGAGACCGAGACCGGCCGCTCCGTGGGCGAGACCCAGCCTGAATGGATCGAGGGCCTCGTCGAGAAGACCCTCTAGGGCGAGTCCATGGGCACGAGCCTGGGACTGGCCTTCCTCGCCGGCCTGCTGTCGGTGCTCTCGCCCTGCGTGCTGCCGCTGCTGCCGCTGGTCCTCGGCGCCGCGGCCTCCGAGCACCGCCTCGGACCCCTGGCGCTGGCCGCGGGCCTCGCCCTCTCCTTCGTGGCGATCGGCCTGTTCGTGGCCACGATCGGCTTCGGCCTCGGGCTCGACACCGGCCTGTTCCGGATGGGTGCCGCCATCCTGATGATCCTGCTCGGCCTCGTGCTGATGCTGCCGGCGGCGCAGACGCGGCTCGCCGTCGCCGCCGGTCCCGTGAGCAACTGGACGGAAGCGCGCTTCGGCGGGCACTCCACCGCCGGCCTCTCAGGCCAGTTCGGCGTCGGTCTCCTCCTCGGCGCGGTCTGGAGCCCCTGCGTCGGGCCGACCCTCGGTGCCGCCTCGCTGCTCGCCGCGCAGGGGCGCGACCTTGGCGCGGTCGCCCTCACCATGGTGCTGTTCGGCTTCGGCGCGGCCCTTCCCCTCGTCATCCTCGGAACCCTGTCGCGAGCGACCCTGGTCGGCTGGCGCGACCGGATGATGGGGCTCGGCAAGGGCCTCAAGGCGGCCCTGGGCCTCGTCCTCGCCCTGACCGGCCTCGCGATCCTGCTCGGGATCGACAAGGCCCTGGAGACCGCCCTCGTCGAGGCCTCCCCCGACTGGCTCACCCGGCTGACGACGCGGTTCTGAGGGCGCAGCCTGCCAGGCGGCGGACTTGGAGGCCGTCGGCACCCCGGCGTATCCAGGGCGGGCATTCCACGGAGGTCGTCCCATGTCCCTCGTCGTTCCCGTCATCCTCGGCTCCGTCCGCGCCGACCGTCAGGGCCTGCGCGCCGCCCGCTTCGTCATCCGCGAGCTGGAGAGCCGCGGCATCGAGGCGCCGCTGGTGGACCCGGCCGAGCTGAAGCTCCCCCTCCTCGACCGGATGTACAAGGAGTACCCGAAGGGCGAGGCGCCGGCCGTCCTCGAAGACCTGGCGACGCTGTACCGGCGCTCGGACGCCTTCCTCGTCGTCTCGGCCGAATACAACCATTCGATCCCGCCCGCCCTCTCGAACACCCTCGACCATTTCCTGGAGGAGTATTCCTGGCGGCCCTCCGGCATTGTCTGCTACTCGGCCGGCCAGTACGGCGGCGTGCGCGCGGCGATGCAGCTCCGGGCGATGCTGGCCGAACTCGGCGCCTCGAGCATCCCCTCGCTCCTGCCGATTCCCCGCATCGGCAAGGCCCTCGACGAAGCCGGCGCGGCCCAGGACGAGTGGCTGCCGAAGGCCGCCAAACGGTTCCTCGACGAGCTGGTCTGGTACGCCGAGGCCCTGCAGGCCCGGCGGGCGACGGGAACGCCCTACTGAGCCAGGCCGCGGCCCTCTCTGGCGTGAGGCTTGCCCCTCGGTGCGGACCGATCCCTCGCGCCGAGCGCCCTTCATGTCCGAGACCGCCACGGAACTTCGCACGCTCCTCGCCAACCTCGTGCGGGCCGCCCTGATGTCCGACGACCGGGCCAGCGCCCTCTGGCGCGAGGCGGCCCGACAGGGTCAGGCGAAGCTCGCCACGGACCCGGCCGGAACCGAAGGCCTCAATATCGAAGGCTTCTGGACCCTGGGGGTGCGCGAAGCCGAGGCCCCCGAATATCGCGAGGCCGAGGCGCAGGTGGAGTTCGGCTTCCCGGCCCTGTGCCCGTTCAGCCTGGCCGAACTCACGACGCGCGACTTCGACGTGGACGCAGCCGTGGAGCGCCTGCGCAAGTCCGCCGCCACCGGCTGAACCATGTTGAGGGCCGGGCCGGCGCCGTTGCCGGGGCGGCGTCCGGCGCCCATGTTAGGGAACAGTCGCCGGGCCGCGCTCCCGCGCCCGGCGCGACACGTCCTTCACGCGTATGGCCTCGCGCCCGCGCAGCGAGCCGGATCCCTTGGCAAAACGCATCAACCCCAATCCCGGCGCCGCCGGCCTTCCCTCCCGCGAGCAGATCCTCGCCTTCATCGCCGCCTCCCCCGAGACGGTGGGCAAGCGCGAGATCGCGGCGGCCTTCAACATCAAGGGGGCCGACCGCATCGGCCTCAAGCGCATCCTGAAGGAGATCGAGGAGGACGGCGCCATCGCCCGCGGGCGCGGGGGGCTCGCGCCGTCCGGCCGTCTGCCGCCGGTGGTGCTCGCCGACATCACCGCCCGGGACCGTGACGGCGAGTTCCTGGCGAGCCCGGCCGAGTGGGATATCGGCAACGGCGCCGCCCCGAAGATCACCGTCGCCGCGCCGCGTGGCGGCAAGCGCCCGGGCCAGCCGGCGCCGGGCATCGGCGACCGCGTGCTGATGCGGGTCGAGGCCAGCGCGGGCGAGCCGGGCCGCTACATCGGCCGCGTCATCAAGGTCCTGGGCAAGAACAAGTCCGACATCATCGGCATCTACCGTGCCGGCCCCGAGGGCGGGCGCATCATCCCCGTCGAGAAGCGGGCGCAGGGGCGCGAGGTCGCGATTCCCGCCGGCGAAGAGGGGGAGGCCCGCGACGGCGACCTCGTCAGCGTCACCCTTCAGCGCGAGAGCCGCTTCGGCCTCCCCCAGGGCCGGGTGCGCGAGCGCCTGGGCTCCCTGGGCTCGGAGAAGGCGGTCAGCCTGATCGCCCTGCATCTCCACCACATCCCGCACGTCTTTTCTGCCGCCACCCTGGCGGAGGCCGACGCCGTGGTGCCCGCAAGCCTCGACGGGCGTGAGGATTGGCGCGACGCGCCGCTCCTGACCATCGACCCGCCGGACGCCAAGGACCACGACGACGCCGTAATGGCGATCCCCGATCCCGACCCGGCCAATCCAGGCGGGTTCGTCGTCACCGTGGCCATCGCCGACGTCGCCGCCTACGTACGCCCGGGCTCGGCCCTCGACCGCGAGGCGCTCCTGCGCGGCAACTCGGTCTATTTCCCCGACCGGGTGGTGCCGATGCTGCCGGAGCGGATCTCCAACGACCTCTGCTCCCTGCGCGAGGCCGAGGACCGGCCAGCGCTGGCGGTCCGCATCGTGATCGACGCCGAGGGCGGCAAGCGCCGGCACAGCTTCCACCGCGTGATGATGCGCTCGCGGGCCAAGCTCAGCTACGCCCAGGCTCAGGCCGCCATCGACGGCTTCGCCGACGACGTCACCAATCCCCTGCTCGAACCCGTGCTGCGCCCTCTCTGGGCCGCCTACGACGCCCTGCGCCGGGCCCGCGACGCACGCGGGCCCTTGGCCCTGGACCTGCCCGAGCGCAAGGTGCTGCTCGACGCGGACGGGGCGGTCGACCGCGTGGTGGTGCCGGCCCGCCTCGATGCGCACCGGCTCATCGAGGAGTTCATGATCCAGGCCAACGTCGCGGCGGCCGAGACCCTGGAACAGGCGCGCCAGCCCCTGATCTACCGGGTGCACGACGAGCCGGCCCTGGAGAAGATGCGGGCGCTCGGCGAAGTGCTCGCCTCCATCGGCATCAAGCTGCCGAAGGAGGGCATCCTGCGCCCGGCCCTGTTCAACCGCATCCTCGCCAGCGTGGCGGAAACCGAGCACGCGGTCTTCATCAACGAGGTCGTGCTGCGCTCGCAGGCGCAGGCGGTCTATGCCGCGCAGAACCTCGGGCATTTCGGCCTCAATCTCCGGCGCTACGCGCACTTCACCTCGCCGATCCGCCGCTACGCCGACCTCATCGTGCACCGGGCCCTGATCTCCGCCTGCCGCCTCGGTGCGGACGGCCTGTCCTCGGACATGTCCGTGGCGGCGCTGGACCAGATCGGCGAGCAGATCTCGGCGGCCGAGCGCCGGGCCATGGCGGCCGAGCGCGAGACCATCGACCGCCTGATCGCGCACCACCTCGCCGACCGGGTCGGCGCGACCTTCACCGGCCAGATCTCCGGCGTGACCCGCTCCGGCCTGTTCATCAAGCTCGACGAGACCGGGGCCGACGGCTTCGTGCCGATCTCGACCATCGGCGCCGATTACTACCGTCACGACGAGGCCCGGCACGCCCTGGTCGGGGAGCGCTCGGGGGAGACCCACCGCCTCGGCGACCGGGTCGAGGTCCGCCTCGTGGAGGCGGCCGCGGTGGCCGGGGCCCTGCGCTTCGAGCTGCTCTCGGAGGGACATGCGCGGCCGGAACGCGGTACTTGGCCCGGGCCGAATCGCTCGGTGCGCAAGCCCGGCGCGCCCGGCCGTCCGCCGGGCATCCGCAACACCGGGTCGCGCCTTCGCGGCTCGCGTCGCTGAGACGAAGGGTCTAGGCTGGAGGCCATGCGAGGAGCCGAGATGACCGAGACCGCCGCGCCGGGCCAGGGCGAACGCACGCCGCTCCTGCGCTCCATGGCCCGCGGATTCCTCGGGCGCTGCCCCCATTGCGGCACGGGCCGGATCTTCGGCAAGTTCCTCAAGGTCCGGCCGCATTGCGACGTCTGCGACCTCGAACTGGCGCATCACCGGGCCGACGACCTGCCGCCCTACATCGTCATCTTCATCGTCGGCCACATCGTCGGATACTTCCTGCTGGAAACCGAGACGAACTACGACGTACCGCTGTGGTTTCAGCTGAGCTTCTGGCCCATCGTCACCCTGCTCGCCTCGCTGGCGCTGCTGCAGCCGGTGAAGGGCGCGGTGGTCGGGCTGCAATATGCGCTTGGCATGCACGGCTTCGCCAAGCTACCGGTGCCAAGGGCCGCGACGGGGCCGCAGGGCGAGGAGAAGCCGCATGGACCAGGCGACGGGCGTGCGACCGACCGAGCCGCCGGATACGGTCCCGCCTGAGGCACCGGCCCGCAAGGCGGCCCTCCGGCCGCGCAACGCCGCGACCCTGATCCTTCTCGACCGCAGCAAGCGCGCGCTGCGGGTCCTGATGGGCCGCCGGCATCCCGGCCTCGCCTTCATGCCCGGCAAGTTCGTGTTTCCCGGCGGCCGGATCGAACCGAGCGACCGGCAGATGCCGGTGGCCGGCGCGCTCCCAACGCGCAGCAACGACGCGCTCGCCGCGAAGGTGGCGCGGGGCGGCGAAGGCCTCGGCCGCGTGCTCGCCCTCGCGGCGATCCGCGAGACCTACGAGGAAACCGGCCTCCTCCTGGGGACCCGCGAGTACGGCCCACCGGACAGCGCCCCGGCCGGGACCTGGACCGCCTTCCGCGAAGCGGCCGTGCTGCCGGATCTCGAAGCCCTGCACTTCGTCGCCCGGGCGATCACCCCACCGGGCCGCCCGCGCCGGTTCGACACCCGCTTCTTCGCGGCGGACCGCACGGCCATCGCCCACGAGGTTCCGGGCGTCGTCTCACCGGATTCCGAACTCGTGGAACTCGCCTGGGTGAGCTTTTCCGAGGCCCGTGCCCTCGACCTGCCCCGGATCACCCGGGTCATCCTCGACGATCTCGAGGCGCAGGCCAAGGGCGGCTTCGCGCCCTACCGGACGATTCCGTATTACTACGAACGCGGCGGTAAGCCGCAGCGAGAAACCCTGTAGAGGGAACCGCTTTCCTCCCGGCACCGTTGGTGAACAACAGATCGTGAGGGAGGAACCATTCGATGTTGAAGGGCGGCTTACTATGGCTGATCGGCATACCGATCCCCATCATCCTGCTGATTTATTTCTTTACGTCTTGGTTGCGCTAGTCGTTTACGGCCCCTGAACGCCGAAAGCCCGCCCTGGTTTTAACCGGGGCGGGCTTTGTGGTTTGGGCTGTGTGTTTGGTTGCGGGGACAGGATTTGAACCTGTGACCTTCAGGTTATGAGCCTGACGAGCTACCGGGCTGCTCCACCCC